>NZ_JBSGFD010000391.1:0-3216 GCF_053603215.1 Kitasatospora sp. NPDC004240
CCCCGCCCGGGGGGGGGGGGGGGCGGCGCCCCCCCCCCCCCCCGGGGGGGGGGGGGGGGGGGGGGGTCTTGCTCCCCGGGCCCGGGCCCGCGGCACCCGCCCCACCCCCGGGGGGCGCCCCGGCGCCACGGCCCTGTCGGTACCCTCTGCTGGAATGTCGGCATGACCGCTCGTGAGGTGGCCCGACGGCTGCCCGACATCCCCGCCCTCCGCGACCTGTGCCGTTCGATGGCCGTGCTGGACGCCGTACTGCGGCCGGACGGCGCCTACCGCCGCCACGGCTTCGACCCGCGGTGGGCACCCGGACGCCAACTCGCCTGGATGGACAACGGCGCCGGCGACGAGTACTCGCTCGTCCTCTCCGCCGAGGGCGCCTACCTCTGCGGCTTCGACCACGAGTCCCCGCTCAACCCCTACGCCCTCGACGAGGAGGCGGTCTGGCCCGGCGTCCTCGACACCGTGCCCGAGGCGTTCCGCGACCTCACCGAGCACCCTCGCTTCATCGAGGACGGGATCCCCCTGGTCACCGCCTGCCTCTGGCGCGAGGCCGACGACGAGCGGTGGCACACCGGCGCCGTGGACTTCGACGGCACCGACGACGTCCCCGACGGCGCGTCCTACCTGTTCCGCCTGCTGACCGACGGCGGCCCCGAGCAGTACCACGACTGGGCCCGGGACTACTTCGGCCGCCCGCTCCCCCTGGACGCCGTCCGCCACGTCTTCGCCCTGCGCCCCCTCACCTTCGAGGTCGCCGCCGCCCTCAACCCCGAGGTGACCCGCGAGCAGCTGGACGCCCTCCTCACCTCCACCGGCTACCCGCCGGCCGCCGACGGGGCACGGTGACCGGAGGCGGGGCTCCCGGGGTGACCGTCCGGTCGGTGCGAGCGAGGTCCTGGCCGCACACGGGGTCGAGTTGCCGCGGCGCGCCCTGCCCGGACGGGGCGGTCCTGCGCCCGATCCGGCGGGAGCTTGCCGGAGCCGTCCGGCCCCACTACGGTCGACGCCCGGGCTGACGGAACGATCAAGGGGGATTCGATGGTCGGAGGCAACGGTGGAGGGGCCGGGATCGACGCCCGGCCCTGGTACGTCGCCAACGAGGTCGTGGCGTTCCTGCTGGAACTCGCCGCCCTGGGTTGCCTGGGCCGGTGGGGCTTCGGCGCGGGCCACGAGGGCGCCCTCGGGATCCTGCTCGGCCTCGGGACGCCGGCACTGGCCATCGCGCTCTGGGCACTGTTCGCCGCGCCCCGGGCACGGCTGCGGCCGCGGCTCCCGCTCGTCCTCGTGGTGAAGGCCCTGGTGCTCGGCGGAGGCGCCGCCGCCCTGTACGGGGTGGGGCACCCGGTCGCGGCCGGAGTCATGGCGGTCGTGATCGTCGTCAACACCGCCGTGGCCGAGGTCTTCCGCGTCCCCTCTCCCGGTTGAACCCCGCAGATGTTCAGAGACGGATTTCCAGGACCTGGCCCGGCCAGGGGGCCCGGTCGGGGCGCTCGACCTCGAACTCCCCGGTCGCGGTGAAGCCGAGGCGCACGTACTGCTCGACCAGCCGGCGGTCGTCGCCCGCGTAGCAGTCGACCCGGAGCAGGCCGAGGCCCCGGCGGCGGGTCTCGTCGACGGCGTCCGCGATCAGGGCGGCGCCGATCCCGGAGCCCGTACGCGCCCGGTCGGTCACCAGGTAGCGGACGTACAGCTCGCGTTCGTCGACCGGCGGGACGCCCTCCGGCGGCTCCTCGGCGAGGATGGCGGCGCCGACCGTGCGGCCGTCCTCGTCCTCGGCGATCCGGATCAGGTGGTCGCGGGTGTAGCCGCGGATGCGCCCGACGGCCTCCGGGCGGTCGGAGAACGACTGATCGCCCCACTGCCCGGTGCGGCCCCGGGAGACCAGCCAGGCGACGGCCGAGTCGAGCAGGGTGATGATGCCGGCCGCGTCCTCCGGGCCACCTGTACGGATCCTCATGCGAACAGTTGTACACGCCCGGCCGCGGCGCCCGCCGGTCAGGCCCGGTGGCGCGGGACGAGCAGGCCACTCTCGTACCCGACGATCACCAGCTGGACCCGGTCCCGGGCGCCGAGCTTCTCCAGCAGATGGCCCAGGTGCGTCTTCACCGTCGCCATGGAGACGTGCAGTTCCTCGGCGATCTCCGCGTTGGACCGCCCGAGGCCCACCAGTTCGAGCACCTGCCGCTCCCGGCCTGTCAGCCCGTCCAGGTCGGGCGGCGGACCGGTCGGCCCGGTGGCCGGCTGCCGGCAGAACTCCGCGATCAGCCGCCGGGTGACGCTCGGTGAGAGCAGGCCCTCCCCGTCCGCCACCACCCGGATCGCGTGCAGCAGTTCGGCCGGCGGGATGTCCTTGAGCAGGAACCCGGCGGCCCCGGCCCGCAGCGCCGCGAAGACGTGCGCGTCCAGGTCGAACATGGTGAGCATCAGGACCCGCACGCCCGAATCCCGCTCGCAGATCGTCCGGGTGGCCTCGATGCCGTCCATGCCGGGCATCCGTACGTCCATCAGCACCACGTCGGGCCGTCGCTCGGCCACCAGCGCGACCGCGGCGGCGCCGTCGGCGGCCTCGCCGACCACGGTGAGGCCCGGCTCGGCGTCGATCAGCATCCGGAAGCTGCCGCGCAGCAGCGCCTGGTCGTCCACCACCAGGACGCGGACGGGATCGGTCACACGGTCCTCCACACGTTCGTCGTTCCACCGGGCGGCCCTGCGCCCGGCCCCGGGGCTCTCATCATGCCGGCCCGGTGCGAGGCCTCTCCCCCGCCGACGCCCCGGTCCGGTACGGCAGTTCGACCCGGACGGTGAAGCCGCCCCCGGGCAGCGGCCCCGCGTGGAACCGTCCGCCGAACAGCTCCACCCGCTCCCGCATGCCGATCAGGCCGTGGCCGCTCCCCCGGCCGCCGGGTGCCGCGGTCCGGCCGTGGCGGGCCGGATGCCCGCCGCCGTGGCCCGCCCGGCGGGCGCCCGTGGCGCCCTCGTCGGTCACCTCGATCCGCAACTCCCCTTCTTCGGCCAGCAGTTCGACCCGGCAGCGGGTCGGGCCCGCGTGCTTGAGCGCATTGGTCAGGGCCTCCTGGACCACCCGGTACGCCGAGCTCTGCACCCCCTGCGGCAAGCCGTCCGCCCCCTCGGTGCGGAGCTCGGTGACCAGCCCGGCCGCCGTGGCACCGGCCACCAGCTCCGGCAGCGCCGCCAGCCCGGGCGCCGGCCGGAGCCCGG
>NZ_JBSGFD010000392.1:0-3179 GCF_053603215.1 Kitasatospora sp. NPDC004240
GCACCTCGCCGACGCCACCGCGGCGGCCGTCCGCGCCACCGGACTGCGGACCGTCGGCCTGCTCGGTACGGCGTTCACCATGGAACAGGACTTGTCCGGGCCTGGGCCGCACCCGCAAGGCGCGGCTGCGGATCACCAAGGCCGACCCGTGGTCGGTGATGAAGGTCAGCTTCCTGCTGTCGCTGGCGGTCGGGATCATCCTCATCGTCGCGGCGGCCGTGCTGTGGATGACGCTGGACTCGCTCGGCGTCTTCGACTCGCTGGCCAAGACCCTCAAGGACGTCACCGGCTCGGACACCACCGGTGGCGTCGAGCTGATGGACTACGTGGGCTTCGGCAAGGTGATGACCTTCACCATGCTGATCGCCGTGGTCGACGTCGTCCTGCTGACCGCGCTGGCCACCCTGTCGGCGTTCATCTACAACGCGGCGGCCGGCTTCACCGGCGGCGTCGAGCTGACGCTGGCGGAGGAGGACTGACCGTCCCCCGGCGGCCGGATCCGGCCGTTCGCTGACCGAACCTCAACTTTTCGTCCACGGACGGAAATGTCCGGGCCCCGGAGGCTGTTGCAGCCTCCGGGGCCCGTCGGCGTCCCGGGGCATTCGGGTGACAGGGAGCGCGCCCGGCGCGCCACCCGGATGCGGGCCGGGCGCGGTGGGCAAAGCTTTGGTGCGCCCGTCCGGCGCCCGTCCGGCACGGCGGGTCCGGGGCGCGGCCCGGGCACTCCCGCGCCCGGGAACGGCTTGGTCTGGACGACGGCTGGACGGAGGCGCGCGATGACGGATCGGCTCGCGAGGGAACTGGTCGGGGCCCTGGAGGGGCTGCTGGGCGTGCCACTGCCCCTGCGGGTGCGGATCTGGTCGGGCGGGGTCGCCGGGCCGCCGGGGGCGCCCACCCTGGTCCTGCGCAACCGCCGGGCGCTGCGGCGCCTGCTCTGGCAGCCGAACGAGCTGGGCCTGGCCCGCGCCTACGTCTCCGGCGACCTCGACCTCGCGCCCGGCACCGACCTGTACGAGGTGCTGACCGCGGTCGCCCACTTCGCCGAGAGCCCGGACATCCGCCAGCTGCGGCTCGGCCCCGCCGACGCCCTCGGCCCCCGCGGCCGCCGGGCGCTCGCCGCCCTGCTGCGCACCGGCGCGGTGGGCCCGCAGCCCGCCCCGCCGCCGGAGGAGGTCCGCCGGCCCCGCGGCAGGCCCCACAGCCGCGGCCGGGACCGCGCCGCCATCCAGCACCACTACGACGTCGGCAACGACTTCTACGGCCTCGTGCTGGGCCCGTCGATGGTGTACTCCTGCGCGTACTGGACGCCCGCCGCCAAGAGCCTGGAGGCCGCCCAGGAGGCCAAGCTCGACCTCATCTGCCGCAAGCTGGGCCTGCGCCCCGGGATGCGGCTGCTGGACGTCGGCTGCGGCTGGGGCTCGCTGCTGCTGCACGCGGCCCGCCACTACGGCGTCACCGCGGTCGGCGTCTCCATCTCCGCGGAGCAGGTCGCGCTGGCCCGGCAGCGGGTCGAGCGGGCCGGTCTGGCCGACCGGATCGAGGTCCGGCTGCAGGACTACCGGGAGGTCCCGGACGGCCCCTTCGACGCGATCTCCAGCGTCGGGATGGCCGAGCACGTCGGCTCCGAGCAGTACCTGGTCTACGCCGGGGCCCTGTACGGCCTGCTGGCGCCCGGCGGCCGGCTGCTCAACCACCAGATCTCCCGCCGTCCCGCCCCGGCCGGCGAGCGGTACCGCCCCAGCCCGTTCATCTCGCACTACGTGTTCCCGGACGGCGAGCTGTCCCCGGTGGGCAACACGGTGGCCCTGCTGGAGCGGGCCGGCTTCGAGGTCCGCGACGTGGAGGCGCTGCGCGAGCACTACGGGCTCACCCTGCGCGAGTGGGTCGCCAACCTGGAGGCCCACTGGACCGAGGCGGTCCGGCTGGCGGGCCGCGGCCGGTCCCGGGTCTGGCGGCTGTACATGGCGGCCTCGGCCCTCGCCTTCGAGGAGAACCGGATCGGGATCAACCAGATCCTCGCCGTCCGCGCCCGCCCCGACGGCGCGGCCGGGCTCCCGGCCACCCGCGAGGAGTGGCTGCTGCGTCCCGCCGCCACCGCCCCCGCGAGCCGCCCCGCGACCTCCGTCGGGGCTCCGGCCAGGAGTCCTTCCGATCCGGATTTGGGGGATCGGCGCTCGGTCCGCTAATCTTTCAGTGCGGCAAGGGCCTATAGCTCAGACGGTTAGAGCGCTTCCCTGATAAGGAAGAGGCCACAGGTTCAAGTCCTGTTAGGCCCACCTGCGGAGACACCCCGGATGGATCACCATCCGGGGTGTTTCGTTTTTCCACCGCGCGGCTTTCCACCGCGCGGCTTCTCCGGCGGGCTCCGTGCCCCGCGGGCGGGTTCCGTGCCCCGCGCCGCCACCGGACCGCACCCCGGCGGGCCCCGGCCGGCCCCGGTGGACAGGGGGTGAACGAGGGCGGTCGCGCGATCCGCTAACCTGTGAGTGCGGCAAGGGCCTATAGCTCAGACGGTTAGAGCGCTTCCCTGATAAGGAAGAGGCCACAGGTTCAAGTCCTGTTAGGCCCACCGACGTGAAGGGCCCGGAGTGATCACCACTCCGGGCCCTTCGTCGTGCGCGCCCCGCGGGCCCCTCCGGGCGGCGCCGGCCGGCCCGGCCGTACGACAGGAGGCGTGGCGTCAATCCACCGGCCGGACCGGAGCGTTGGACGCAGCGGTGGCTGGTCACGATTGGGACACCGGTGTGTATCATCGGCCGCAGGGCGGTCCGGCACCCTTCCGACCACCCGTTCGTGCTCGTAACAACTCATGGACTCGTCGACCCGGCCGGTCCGGCCGGAGCACGGCTGTTGAGTCCGCTACGCAAGAAGGACGAGGTCCCGCGGTGAAGAAGCTTCTCCTGGTCGCCCTGGTCGCCCTCGGCGGCTTCTTTGTCTACCGTCAGGTCCAGGCGGACCGCGCCGAGCAGGACCTGTGGACCGAGGCCACCGACCCGGTCCCGGCCGGCCGCTGAGGACGCCGGCGGTCTGACGACCGACGAAGACTTCCGGGGCGCCGCAGCGCGCCCCCCGGGGGGGGGGGGGGGGGCCCCCCGGGCCCCCCGCCCCCCCCCCCCCCGGGGGGGGGGGGGGGGTGGGGGGCGGGGGGGGGGGGGGGGCGGCGCCGCGGTTCCGCCGCG
>NZ_JBSGFD010000393.1:0-3106 GCF_053603215.1 Kitasatospora sp. NPDC004240
GGCGGCGCCGGCAGCGGCGCCAACCGGAACGGCGGCCGCTGATGCGCCGCCGCACCGCCCGCCCCGCACTCCCGGCCGGCGACTCCCCCGAGGCCGGGCCCGCCGCCCGCCCTCCGGTGATCAGCATCCGCCGGCTCACCAAGGCGTACGGGCACGGCGACGCCGTCGTGCACGCGCTGCGCGGCCCGCTCGACCCGGTCACCGGCGAACCGCGCGGCGTCGACCTGGACATCGCCGAGGGCGACTACGTCGCGGTGATGGGCAGCTCCGGCTCCGGCAAGTCGACCCTGATGAACATCCTGGGCTGCCTGGACGTACCCACCGGCGGGCGCTACCTGCTCGACGGCACCGACGTGGGCCACCTCGACGAGGGCCGGCTCTCCCTGGTGCGCAACCGCAAGATCGGCTTCATCTTCCAGTCCTTCAACCTGGTGCCCCGCACCACCGCCCTCGCCCAGGTGGAGCTGCCGCTCGCCTACGCGGGCGTACGGGCGGCCGAGCGCCGCCGCCGCGCGCTCGCGGCGCTCTCCCTGGTCGGCCTGGCCGAACGGGCCGGGCACCGTCCCAACGAGCTCTCCGGCGGCCAGCAGCAGCGGGTCGCGGTGGCCCGGGCGCTGGTGACCGCGCCCGCGCTGCTGCTCGCCGACGAGCCGACCGGCAACCTGGACAGCCGCTCCACCGCGGAGGTGCTGGCCATCCTCGACGGCCTCAACGCCGCCGGGCGCACCGTCGTCGTGATCACCCACGAGGACGAGGTCGCCCGGCACGCCAAGCGGGTGCTCCGGCTGGTCGACGGCACCATCACCGCCGACGTCCGCCAGTCCCCGGTGGACGGGCCGCCGCCCGCGCTGCGTCCGGCGGAGGTGCTCGCGTGATCGTCTGGCAGATGCTGCGCTTCGCGGTGGCCGGCCTCGCGGCGAACAAGGTGCGCTCGGCGCTCACCATGCTCGGTGTGCTGATCGGCGTCGCCTCGGTGATCCTGCTGCTCGCCGTCGGCAACGGCTCCTCGGTGGCGGTCAAGGAGTCGATCACCTCGCTCGGCACCAACGCGCTCACCGTCAGCTCCGGCTCCGCCGCCGGCGGGGCCCGCGGCGCGTCCGCCGGCACCGCCAAGAAGCTCACCGTGGACGACGCCAAGGCCATCGCGAGCAGCCCCGACACCACACACGTGAAGTCGGTGGCCCCGGTGGTGACGGCCTCCGCCGCCGCGCTGTACGGCGACATCGCCCACACGCCCGGCTCGGTGGTCGGCACCTACCCGGCGTACTTCGAGACCGCCAACCAGCGGATCGGGCAGGGCGACTACTTCTCCAACGACGACGTACTGAACTCCCGCAAGGTCGCGGTGCTCGGCGCCACCACCGCCAGGCAGCTGTTCGCCGGCGAGGACCCGGTCGGCAGGCGGATCACCCTCGGCGGCACCCCGTTCACCGTGGTCGGGGTGCTCCGGGCCAAGGGCGGCACCGGCTTCACCGACCCGGACGACGTGGTGATCGCCCCGCTGCCGACCGTGCAGAACGCCTTCACCGGCTTCGGCTCCGTCAACCAGCTGCTCGTCCAGGCCACCTCGGCCGAGGCCACCACCGAGGCCCAGGCGGAGGTCAGCCGGGTCCTGCTGGGCACGCACGCGATCGCCGACCCGGCCAAGGCGGACTTCCGGATCAGCAGCCAGTCCTCGCTGCTGACCGCCCGGGAGAGCACGACGAAGACCTTCACCGTGCTGCTCGGCGCGGTGGCGGCGATCTCGCTGCTGGTCGGCGGGATCGGCATCACCAACATCATGCTGGTCACCGTCACCGAGCGGACCAGGGAGATCGGCATCCGCAAGGCCCTCGGCGCACCGCGCGCGGTGATCCTCGGGCAGTTCCTCACCGAGTCCACGCTGCTGTCGGTGATCGGCGCCGGGCTCGGCGTGCTCGCCGGCATCGCCGGATCGCACGTCACGATCGTCGGCATCGAGCCCGTGATCATCCCCGAGTCGGTGCTCGGCGCCTTCGGCATCGCGGTGGCCATCGGGCTGTTCTTCGGCAGCTACCCCGCCAACCGGGCGGCCGGGCTGCGCCCCATCGACGCGCTCAGGCACGAGTGACCCAGGAGTCCCCGATCATGTCCGACCACGCAGCACCCGACCACGCGGCCCCCGACCACGACCGCGACGGCCGTCCGCAGGAGGCGCCGCCCACCGGGCCGCTCCCGGCCGTCGCGGCCCCCGCCGCCGCCGTTCCCGCGCAGGCCGTCCCCGCCCAGGCTTCGCCGACCCCGGCCGAGCAGGTCACCCTGCTGGCCACGCCGCCGGACGCCCGCGACGTGTCCGCCGAGCTCGCCGCCCCGCCGCGCCGCCGACTGCCCTGGCCCACGCTGGTGCTGGCCGGCGCGGTGATCGCCACCGCCGCCTTCGCCGGCGGGGTGCAGTACCAGAAGGGCGAGGACGGGGGCGGCGGTACGGCGGCGGGCGGCCAGAACCGTCCACGGGCGGCCGCCTCCGGTTTCCCGGGGGCCCCCGGCCAGGGCACGCCGGGCGCCCAGGGCAACCGCCGCAACGGCCAGGGCGGCACCGGGCAGCCGGGCGGCCAGGGCACCGGCGGCCAGGGCGGGTTCACCCGGGGGACGGTCACGGCGGTCGACGGGACCACCGTCTACCTGACCGACGCCTCCGGCAAGACCGTCAAGATCACCACGGGGGACTCCACCAAGGTGCAGCTCGCCACCGAGGGCAAGGTCGGCGACCTCCGCCCGGGGCAGACCGTGACCGTGGTCGGCACCCCGGAGGGGGACGGCGGCTACCGGGCGACCCAGCTGACCGAGGGCGGCGCGGGCGGCTTCGGCGGGTTCCCCGGGGCGGGCGGCGCCGGTGCCGGTGGCGCGGCCGGCGTCGCCGGGGGTGCCAACCGCACCCCGTCCGGGGGCTGAGCGCGGGCGGCGGGACCGGGAACGGCCCCGCGCGGCGTCCGCACCCCACGCCGCGTCCCGTCGCCCGTCCCGCCGCCCGGGCCGGACCCACCGCGGGGGGCGCGGGCCGGGGGGGGCGGGGGGGGTGGGGGGGGCACACCGCTGTACTCCACACCCACCCGCGTAAATAGCGTTTGGGGGCGGGGGGGTGTTTTTT
>NZ_JBSGFD010000394.1:0-2990 GCF_053603215.1 Kitasatospora sp. NPDC004240
CTGCGTTCCGGGGAACAACCATCCCCAGAACGAGACATGACATCACATCACAAGACCGGCGAACCGGACCGATCTCGAACATGCAATGCCCCTGGCTCCCACACGGCCTCGAAGGCGGAGCTGACCAGATTCACGATGGTCGGCTCCGTCCGCCACTCCCGGTCCACGACCTCCCCGTCGCCGGAGAAGTACGTGAACAGCACGGCCGATTCGTCGAACATCCACAGGTCCGTTCCCGGCAGTGTGATGTCGGCAGCCCCGCGCCGGGGCAGCCAGCGGACCAGCTCACCGGCTGCGATGTTGGCGAACGTGAGGTCGTGCTCATAGCGGATGTAGTCCGTCACCGGCTCCGAGATGATTCGGGCCCGCCGCATGACCACGCCGCGCGCGGTCGTCCCGGCCACCAGATCGGCCCAAGATCCCCACCAGTCGGGCAGCTTGGCCGGATCATTGTCGTACCGATGGCCGGCACGCCAGCGGGCGAACTCCGGATCATCCGGCGTGTAGCTGTCACGCATCTCCAGATGGACGGCCGAGTGCCGCGCTCCGGCCAAGCCCTCACGTACGGGGTACTTCACCGTTTCCGCCCTCCGGTCGCGGGATGTACTCCAGCATCACGGCCGGAAGCCGGATGATCGTCTCATGGTCCGGAACGTCGGTGCTGTGACCGGGGATCGACCCGATCTCCTGGCATGCCTTCAGCTCTTCTTCCGTGGCCCGGTAGGACTGGATCTGCAGATCTCCCGAGTCCTCGTCCAGCCAGATGGTCGGAGAGTCGTCGACGGGGGTGTTCGGAATGATCCCCAGGAAACGCAGCCTCATGACCTCTCCCTGTGTCGACCTGAGTGCGCTCAGTTGCGCGACTATCGCCCCGGCCGCCGACCAGTGCAAGGGGCGCCGGGCCGAGCGGCGAGAAATCCCGCCCCGGCATCGAACGGGCATGCGGGAGCCGATCGCCCCTCGCCCGTCTGTGCGCCGGCGGCCCCCTGCGAGGAGCCAGGGGCCGCCGGAACGATTCGTTGTTCTGGAGCTCTGGACCTTGCGTAGGAAGTCGGCGGGTCCGACTTCCTACGCAAGGGGTTGGGCTCTGCGCGGTGTGGTCGGTGATGAGGTGGTCGAACTCGCCTGCCTTGATGCCTTGGAGGAACTTGGTGGGGGTAGTGCGGACGACGATGTCGCTGTCGTCGGATTCGCGGAGTTCGACCAGGCCGTCGACGGTGCGCACCTCGACGCGTTCGTTGTTCGCGGCGTTGTAGCTGGACTTCTGCCACCTTGATTCAGGCATGCGCGGCTTTCACGCAGACCCTGTGCGTCTACAACGTCGAACCGGGCTCGCCCACCGCCGACGCCCTGCGCCTGCTGGACCGCCGACCCGGCGGCCCGCCGGCGCTGAATCGCTGTAGCGACCCGCCGAACGTGGAGCGGTGGAGCAGTTGGGCCCGTCGATAAATGTCTCGACATCGGTCGCGGTGATCGGGGACGCTTCGCCCGATGACCAGAATCGACGACACGCCGCCCGCGTGGGACGAGCGCACCCAGCTCACCACGTTCCTCGACTACACCCGTGCCACCGCCCTCGCCAAGTGCGACGGCGTCTCTGCGGAGAACGCCCGCAAGGCCCTCCTGCCGGGCTCACCGCTGATGACGATGAGCGGAGTGATCAACCACCTCCGCTGGGTCGAGTACTACTGGTTCCAGGTGGTCTTCCTCGGCGAGGAAGACCAGGGCCCCTGGACCGAGGAGGACCCCGACCGCGAGATGCGTATAGCCGTCGACTTCCCGCTTGCCCAGTTGCTCGACGAATACGCCGAACAAAGCGCCCGCTACCGTGAACTGGTCGCCGGGAACGACCTGGACACCCAGGCCGAGCGAGCCATCCGCGACGGCCTCCACGTCGACCTGCGCTGGATCCTCCTCCACCTCACCGAGGAGACAGCCCGCCACAACGGCCACCTGGACATCCTGCGCGAGATGCTCGACGGCACGATCGGCGGCTAGGGCGTGTATCGAAAGCACGGACAGGCCGGGCGGGGTGATGTCCCGGTCCGGCCCGTCCGCTCTCTGCTAAAGGTCGAGCTGATACTGGTGTGTCGTGTGCGTGGGTGTGTAGCCGAGACCGTCGTTGACCCGTCGCATGTGCGCGTTGCTGTCGGCGGTGTTGGTCAGGAGGTCACCGAGGTCCGGATAGTCCCTGTGGGCCTGTCGGATCGACTCGGCCTTCATCCATCGGCCGAGGCCGTGACCTCGGTGCTCGGGCAGCACCCCCGTGCCGTAGTGCTGGCCGCCACCTGTGCCGTTGCCGGGGATGACGAGTTCGGTGAAGGCGGCGATCGAGCCGCATAGTTGAGCTCGGCCGCCTCTTGACTGACCCCTGACTTGATGGCAAAACGCCGCGGCTTGCCGGGGCGTTTCCTCTTCAGCGCAAGCCGTCTGTGTCGTCGTGCTCTTCGCCGACTGGGAGTGGCCGACGGTCCTCCACCGGGTCATCGCTGTAGATGACCGCGGAGACCGCGCTGTCGTAGGCATCGTCGAGGCCGTTACCGCTTGCGCCGAGTATGTTCTCCCAGTCAATTCCCATACCTACGAGCCTACCCGTAGTGTTCGAGGAACCGAGCGATGTGGGCATTGAGCTCGTCCGCCTGGGCAAAGATCGCAGCTTCCTCTCCTGGAAGGTGGGCGGCGCGGCCAGCCTCGTCATCGGGCTAGGCGTTCTGCCTCGGGAGGTCATGGGCGGAGCCAGAGCCGGATCGAGGCGACGGTGACGGATGCCTTCCACGGCCCGCGGCGAGGCGACGAGGTCCCCCGTCTCGTCCTCTCTGCCGCGCGCACGGGAGCAGGGGCGTCGGGCCAAGCGGCGAGAAGTCCCGCCCCGGCGTCGAACGGGCATGCGGGAGTCGATCGCCCCTCGCGCGTCTGTGCGCCGGCGGCCCCTTGCGTGGAGCAAAGGGGCGCCCGAACCACACGCAAAGCGGCGGGGGGGAGAGAAAGGA
>NZ_JBSGFD010000395.1:0-2972 GCF_053603215.1 Kitasatospora sp. NPDC004240
CCCCGGCCACCCGGCCGGCCACCCCTCCGCCGGGGCCGACGGCGGCGACGCCCGCGCCCGGCGCGAGGCCGACCTGCTGGCCACCGGCCTGGAGGCCGGGCTGCTGGACGCCGAGCCCGCCGCCGAGGAGGCCCCGCAGACCGCGCCCGACCCGCGCCGCCACCCCTCGCACCCCGACTTCGTGCCCAGCCAGGCCCCGTCCCGCGAGTGGACCGACACCCGGCTGACCACCCTCGCCGAGGAGGGCGTCGCCCTGGTGGACGTCCGCCCCGGCCCGCTCGGCACCCTGGACGTGTACGCCTTCGCCGACGGCACCACGCTCTGCGTCGCCCCCGGTGACCGGGAGGCCGCCTACCGGTTGATCGACGCGGTCCGGGCCGGCGAGGACGTCCGGCTGCTCGGCGGCTCGCGGTTCTCCGGCTCGTACTCGCTGACCTTCTCCACCGACGAGGACGCGGTCTACGTGCTCGCCGACCGGGTGGTGGCCAGCATCTGAGCACCGCCCCGGCAGGGGGCGCGGACGGACCGCCGAAGGCCGGCCGGATCACGGGGTTACCGATCCGACCGGCCTTCGGCGTGTCCGGGTGCGGACCGGGCGCGTGCCGGGCGCGTCCGGGCATGTCACGGCGCGCCTCGGCGGGTCGCGGTGGGTGGGCTGGCGCTCCCCCGGCGGGTGCCGGGACGTCCGGGGGTCAGGAGCAGAGCCGGGCCGTGGCCCCCACCTCGGCCAGCGCCGCGTCGAGCAGCTCGCCGGCCCCGGCCCGGGCACCCGCCGCGAGCCCGCCCAGCGGCCCCGGCAGGACCGTCGCGTCCCCGGCCGGGAGCGCCGCCAGGGCCGCCGCCAGGTCGTGCCCGGCCACCGCCAGCTGGTCGCCCACCGCGAAGGCTCCCGCCTCCGGGAACTCCCGCACCGCCTCCCCCTCCGCCGCCTGCGCCACCGCCGCCAGCCGCCGGGCCGCCGCCAGCGCGGCCGCCGCCCGGGAGTCGTGGCCGGGCACGGGGGCGAGCAGCCGGCTCTGCGGCATCGAGCGGAACCGGTCCGCCAGCGAGTCGACGGCTTCGAGAAGGGGAGTCACTTCGAGCATGGGAGGAGCCTAAGGGCCCGCCTTCGAACCGGTACGCGGGGCCGCTACGCGGGCCGGGGCCGGAACGCCGCCGGGCCCCGGAGCGGAGGCTCCGGGGCCCGGCGGCAGTGCGCGGGAGGCGTCGGGATCAGTCGTCGCCGCGCAGGATGGCGATCAGGCGCAGCATCTCGATGTAGATCCAGACCAGCGCGACGGTGAGCCCGAAGGCGGCCCGCCAGGCCTCCTTCTGCGGCGCGCCGCAGCGGATGGCCTCGTCGATCTCGGAGAAGTCCAGCATCAGGAAGAACGCGCCGAGGGCGATGCCGACGATGCCCACCACGATGCCCAGCGGACCGGAGCGCAGGCCCAGGTCGGCGCCGAAGAGGCTCGCCGTGAAGTTGATCATCATCAGGAAGAAGAAGCCCATCCCGATGGTGATGCCGATCCGGGCGAAGCGCGGGGTGACCCGGATCCGGCCGCTCTTGTAGGCGATCAGGGTCGCCGCGAAGACCGCGACGGTGCCCAGCACCGCCTGGATCGCGATGCCCTCCCACATGGTGTTGAACAGCTTGGTGAAGGCACCGAGCGCGAAGCCCTCCAGGCCCGCGTAGAGCAGGATCAGCGCCGGGCTGACGCTGCGCTTGAACGCCACCACGAAGTAGACGACCAGCGCCGCGATGCTCGCCGCGCCGGCGACGCCGTAGTTGGAGAAGGGCAGCGCGAACCAGGCCACCGCACCCGCGCCGACCAGCGTGAGCAGCGTCATCGCGGTGCGCGCGACGACGTCGTCCAGCGTCATCCGCCCGGTGTCCAGCGGACCGGCGGACGGCCCCCGGTACATCTCGACGAGCTGGTCGTCGGTCAGCGGGCCCTGGCCCTGCGGCTGCTGGGCGTAGGGGTTGTTGGCGTACGGGTTGTTGCCGTAGGGGTTGTTGGCGTACGGGCCGCCGGCCTGCGGGCTCCCGGCCTGCGAGGTCTGCGCGCTGCCGAATCCCGCGTGGCCGGGGTCACGGCTGAAGGACCCCTCGCGCGAGAAGACCGGGTTACTGCTTCTCATTTCTCGTTCCCTCCGTGGCGGCACTGCACCGCCCGGGACAAGGGTAATGGCTTGGCAAAAAAAGCGGCATACGCCGTGAGGAGGATCTCCGCGGGAAGCCCGGCGGGAACAGCCCGCCGGGCGCCCCGCACGGGTCGTGTCGACCCGTCGAGTTGGTGCCCGGAGCCGGACTCGAACCGGCACGGCCTCGCGGCCAAGCAGTTTTAAGCTGCCCGTGTCTGCGTTCCACCATCCGGGCGTACTGCGACATGACCCCCGCCGCAGGTGGAGGGTGCTCCACCCCTGAGCGGGCCACCCCTGAGCCTAGTCGCCAGCCTCCCCCTTTCGCATGTTCCCAGCCAGGGAAGTTGTCATGTTTCCTTGCCATCTGACGAACAGTCCGTGATCCGGCCACCCCGGGCGTGGGATCCGGCCACCCCGTCGGCTCCGGGTCCGTGTCATACCGCAGGAGGAGGGGCCCGCCCCGCGCGTACGCCCAGCGGTGGTCCGGCCAACCGTCCGGCGGAGCGACGTCCTCCGGTGATCGCCCGGGGGAGCATGGAGATACGGCCGGAGCCCTCGGGGGCCCGGCCGTCAGGGCGCCCGTCGGCGGGTCGGCCCACCCCCCTCGATCCCAAGGAGCCCCCCGTGACCACGTCGACCGCAACCGCCGTCCGCACCGGCCGGGCGGCCGCCCGCGCCACCGGCCTGAACAAGGTCTACGGGGAGGGGGAGACCCGCGTCGTCGCCCTCGACGACGTCAGCGTGACCTTCGCCCAGGGCGAGTTCACCGCCATCATGGGCCCCTCCGGCTCCGGCAAGTCCACCCTCATGCACTGCATGGCCGGCCTCGACACCGTCACCTCCGGCTC
>NZ_JBSGFD010000396.1:0-2960 GCF_053603215.1 Kitasatospora sp. NPDC004240
GCCACCGTCCTGAACCCGAGCCGACAACATCCGGCGGTTTCGGACCCTGACGCCGCCACCACGAGCCGACCGACATCACGAGTTCAAGTTCAGTAGCTGCCGGGTGTCTTGTCGTATCGCGTGGCGACGCCTCGCCAGGCCTTCAGCTTGTTGATCAGGCGCTCGACGGTGTTCCGGTCCCTGTAGAGCTCGGCGTCGTGGCTGACGGGCCGGCCGCCCTTGCTGCCCTTCTTCTTCCGGTTGGCGGCCTGGTCCTTCTTCTCCGGGATGACCCCCTTGATACGGCGACCGCGCAGGTGGGCGCGGTTGCCGCGGGAGGAGTAGGCCTAATGGGTAGCGAAGGGCGGCAGCGGTACCTTCGGTTCCCCCGGTATCGGCGCCGGTCTTCGGGGCACGGACCGAGCCTTTGAGTATGCCCGGACCTCGGAGTCCTTAGACAAGACGAGGCCGGCTCCGCGCTCATCGCGACGAGCGTGAGGGCAGTCAGCTGGCTCCGCTGGCCGTAGCGATGTTCGCTGTTCGTAGTCCGAGCCGGTTGTACGGGTCACCTCTTCACACTGCGTGAGTGCTCAGCTCTGCTGCAGACCGAGGGCCGCACTTCCCGCTGGGGTGGCGAACGGCTGGTGGGATGACGTGCCTTGAGCACTTCCATTAGGGAGCACGCGCACCCTGCACAGGCTCTGACCAGGAAAGACGTCGGACGAGGAGGGCCACATGGAGCTCACAGTGCGTTCCACGCCCGTATTCTGCGGGGTGGACTGGGCCGAGGACCATCACGACATCGCGCTGGTAGACATCGCCGGAACGCAGCTCGCCAAGGCACGAATCACCGACGATATCGCCGGCTTCGCGCAGCTCAGCGATCTGCTGCTGGAGCACGGAGACAGCGCGCAGGCGCCGATCCCGATCGCGATCGAGACCTCCCGTGGACTTCTCGTCGCCTGCCTGCGGGCCAGCGGCCGCCCCGTCTACGCGATCAATCCCCTTGCGGTCGCCCGCTACCGGGAGCGGTATTCGGTCGCTCGGAAGAAGTCAGACGCTGTCGACGCTGCCGTGTTGGCGAATATCCTGCGTACCGACATGGCGGCCCACCGGCCGCTGCCCGCGGACTCCGAACTCGTGCGGGCCATCGCTGTGCTGGCCCGCGCCCAGCAAGATGCCGTCTGGGACCGCGGCCAGGCCCACAACAAGCTTCGATCCCAGCTGAGGGAGTTCTACCCGGCCATCCTGACGGCGTTCGCCGATCACAAGCAGGGCCTGTGCTCGCGAGAGGCCCGCGCGATACTGGCCGCGGCTCCGACACCGACCGCAGCGGCAGGCCTGACGCGACGCAAGCTGCAAGCCCTGCTTGCACAGGCAGGTCGAGTCCGTGGGATCCAGGCCGAGGCCGACAGACTCCACGAGGTCTTCCACCGCGACTACCTCCACCAGCCCCTACGGATCGAGGCGGCCTTGGGGCAGCAGACCACTGCCCTCCCGCGGCAGCTGAACACCACCTGCCTCAATGCCGACCAACTCGAGGAAGCCGCCGGCCAGGCCTTCGAGGAACATCCGGACGCGCCCATCATCCGCAGCTTTCCCGGCCTGGGCTCCTTGACCGGGGCACGCGTGCTGGCCGAGATCGGCGATGACCGGACCCGATTCGCCAGCGCCGACTCGCTGAAGGCCTACGCCGGAAGCGCCCCAGTCACGCGAGCCAGCGGAAAGAGCCGCCTCGTCATGAACCGGCGTGTCAAGAACCAGCGACTGGCCGCCGTCGGCTACGTGTGGGCCTTCGTCTCACTCACCAAGTCACCCGGAGCCAGAGCCCACTACGACCGTCGCAGACAGGCCGGCGACCGCCACGTCGCCGCTCAGAGGAACCTGTTCAACCGCTTCATCGGCATGCTCTTTCACTGTCTCCAGCACGGCCAGACATACGACGAGGCGAGAGCATTTCCCGTCCCGCCCTCGGAGGACCGATCCGCTGCCGCCGCTTGACGCCTATCCGCGTGGGATGTCTTGTCCCCGGCGACCGCGTCGGGCCGGGTGCGGGGGCGGCCGATGGGCCCGCGGACCCGCACCTTCTCCAACACGGGGATGAAGTGCGGGCTGTCGGCGGCCTGCCCCTCGGTCAGGACGAGTACCAGCGGGCGACACCTGCGCTCGCCGGCGACGTGGACCTTGCTGGTCTGTCCGCCTCTGGGGCGTCCGAGTAGGGCGGCCTTCAGGCGGAGCCTTCGCCTGCGTCGGACACGTCGGCGCTCGTCCCGTTCCGGGTCGTGTGCGCTGTCCTGTCCGTCTTGTCCCTGCGGGCCGCCCCTTTTTGCCGGGCCTTCTCCGCCTCCTCGGCGGCCTTCTCCAAGTCGGCGAGCGTGTCGGGGTCGAGGTGCATCCCGGCGGCGTCGTGGTGGGCCCGGACAGTGGTGGAATCCACGCTGACCAGCGACAGGTCCACCTCACCCCGCCTGGCGGCTTCCGCGATCGCGCCCTCCAGCAGGGCCTCGAACACCCTGGCGTCCCTCCACTGCCGGAAGCGGTTGTGGACGGTCGACCAGGCGCCGAACTCCTGCGGCATCTCCCGCCACTGGCTGCCCGTCCGAAACCGCCAGATCACGCCCTCAAACTGCCGACGCAGCCGCTCGGGATACGGGCCGTACTCACCGATCGGCAGGTACGGCTCGATGAACTCCCACTCGGCGTCTGTCAGTTGCACTCGCGTCACACACCACGATCTACCGGATCAGGCACGAGCGCGAGGGCAAAACCAGCGAATTGATCACAATCGAATACGTGCCCTAGTGTCCTGAGTCTGGAATTCGCTTCAGATATCCGGCGAGGCGTTCGAGGATCTCGTCGGCGGTCTTGGTCCAGACGTAGGGCTTTGGGTCGGTGTTCCAGGTGGCGATCCAGTCACGGATGTCGGCTTCGAGCGCGTGGACGGACTTGTGGACGCCTCGCCGTATCTGCTTGTTCGTCAG
>NZ_JBSGFD010000397.1:0-2949 GCF_053603215.1 Kitasatospora sp. NPDC004240
CCGCGTCCACAACGCCCTCACCAACACCGGCACCCCCGCCCTGGCCGTCACCGCCACCACCTCGTACGGCAACATCACCGCCCGCGGCAACTGAGCACCACCGCCCGCGCCTGCGCCGCGCCCACTGGAGGTTCACCCCGTTTCATCCGCCGTGGTGAGCCGCGATCGCGCCGGCCGCGCACCTGCCGGCCACCGCCGTCGAGGAGGGCCGGGGAGACCCGTCCTCGACCGCGGTGGCCAGGGCCGACGCCGCTTACCGCCTGTCACCGGCGGGGCGGCCCGGCCTCACCGCAGGTGCCGGTCGAAGAACCGGATCCCGTCCTCCGCCTCGAACCACGGGGTGCCGGTGTGTCCGCCCAGGTTGGCGTGCAGCGTCTTCTCCTCGGTGCCGAAGGCGTCGAACAGGTCCAGGGCGCGTTGGCGGGGGTTGCCCTCGTCGTCCCACTGCAGCAGGAACAGCAGCGGAACGGTGACCTGCCGGGCCTCCTCGCGCTGGGCGCGGGGCACGTAGCCCCCGGCGAAGAGACCGGCGGCCGCGATGCGCGGCTCGAGCACCGCCAGCCGGATGCCGACGGCGGTCCACCCCGAGTACCCGACCGGGCCGCCGATCTCGGGCAGCGCAAGGAGGGCGTCCAGGGCGGTCCGCCATTCCGGGACCGCCTTCTCGACCAGCGGGCCGACCAAGGACTCGAAGATCTCGTCGACCGGTTCGCCGGCCTGCATCGCCCGGCGGAGCTCGGCGCGGGCCTGCTCGTCGGCGGCGGAACGGGGCCGGTCACCGCACCCGGGGGCGTCGATGGAGGCCACCGCATAGCCGTGCGCCGCGCAGTGCCGGGCCCGGGCCACCAGCCGGGGCTCCCTCCTGGGCAGGCCGTTGTTGTGGGCCATCAGGATCAGCGGAGCCGGTGCGGACGATCCGGGCGTCCACAGGGTGCCGGGGATCTCGCCGAGGGTGAACTCGCGGACGAGGACGCCGTCGTCGAGGTGCTGTTCGGAAGTGAAGTGCACGGTCGTGCCTTTCGGGAGTGCGCTGGAACGGCGCTCCCGGACGACCTACCGCCCGACCGTGACCCCGGAGGGGAGCACCCATGTCGATACTGCGTTCACGGGTACCACCTCCTCGTTCTCTCGCACGGCCCCCGGAAACGTAGCAGTGCCCGCCATGGCCCGCCAAGCAGGTTTCCGCACGGCCCCGGGGCCCGCCGGGTCTCACGGGTCGACGTAGTGGACGGTCTGCATCATGCCGAGGTCCTCGTGGTGGAGCTGGTGGCAGTGGGCGATGGTGCGGCCGGTGAAGTCCTCGTACTTGACCAGGAAGGTGACGGATTCCGGGGGTGTGCCGCCGGTGAGGCCGATGGTGTCGTGCCAGACGGGCGGGGTGAGCCGTTCGCCGTTGCGGTGGGTGAGGAGCACCTGGTTGGTGTGCAGGTGGAAGGGGTGCTGGAACGCCGGCAGCGATTCGTCGGTGCGCACGGTCCAGCGCTCCACGGTGCCCAGGCGCAGGGTGTGGTTGGTGTGGTCGGGGTCGAACAGGCCGTAGGCCGGGTCGTGGGTGAGGTCGCCGTCGGGGTCGGCCGCGGGGGTCGCATGGGTGCCCAGGACGCGGAAGGCGTTGGGGAACGGCCCGGGGAAGACGCCCGCGTCGGAGTGGAAGACCACCTCCCGGTGCGCGCCGGGGTCGGTGACGTCCCTCTCGTCGAGGAACGGTTTGCCGGGCGGGAGCGCGCTCGGCAGTTCCATCGGCGGTTCGACGGGTTCTCCCGCCACGTCGATCGTCATCAGCGGCCCGGGCACCCCGTCGGCCCGCAGTTCGTACCGGCCGGGCGCGCCGCCGCGGACCAGGACGTCGGCGCGGTTGCCCATGACCAGGCCCAGCACGTCCAGGACGACGGGCGTGGCGAAGGTGATGCCGTCCTGCGCGATCTGGTGCATCGGCAGGACTCCGCGCTCCCCGGTGAGCCGCAGCCGCAGGGAGGTGAACGCGGTCGCGGCGACCAGCCGCCACCGCTGCACCTCGCCCGGGCGCAGCCGGAGGACGGGGTTGACCGCGCCGTTGACGGTGAAGGTGGAGGGGATGCCGGTCACCCAGCCGCCGGAGGTGAACGCGGGGACCTCACCGTCCTTGAGCTTGAGTTCGTTGACGCACACCACGAGGTCGGCGGCCGCCGCGATCTCGGGGACCTCGTCGACGTCGCCCTCGACGATGATCACCCCGGCCATGCCGCCGACGATCTGCTCGGCGATGGCCCCGTGCAGGTGCGGGTGGTACCAGTAGGTGCCGGCGGGGTGGTCGGCCGGGATCTGGACGGTCGTCACGTACCGGGGCTCCGGGGCGCCGGCGGCGACCTCGTCCGCCGTGCGCGGGACGAACTCGCGCAGGACGTTGTCGGCGTACCCGGACGGGGAGACGTGCATCCCGTGGGTGTGCAGGTTGAAGCTGTTGGGGTCGTGCGGCGTGTTGTGGCCGCCGCTGTGGGGCGGGTTGGGCGGCAGGCCGTTGACGTGCGTGAGGCGCAGCGTGTCCCCACCGCGCACGCGCAGGGTCGGGCCGGGGATCGCCCCGTTGTAGGTGCGGGTGGTGATCCGGCCGTAGCCCGGTACCGCGACGTCCGTGAAGCGGACGTCGAGCGTCTGCTCCACCACCCGCGACGCCGAGCCGTGCACCGGCTGCACCGGCTGAGCGGCCGGGACGTCCGGCCGGGGGAAACACGCCGGCGCCGCCCTCGTACCCCGCCCGGCCAGGATGCCGCCCGGGGGCACGGCGAGGCCGGCGACGGGGATGGCCTTGAGCACCGATCGGCGGCTGATCCTGCGACTGTCTCCCATAACCGGGCAATCTAGATCAACCCGGCCACGGTGGCGTACCCCTGGCCCCAGGCCTCCGGGTGGAGGTGCCAGCCGACCTCGACCTCGCCGTCGCCGTCCGGCAGGGGCAGCAGCAGGACCGAG
>NZ_JBSGFD010000398.1:0-2934 GCF_053603215.1 Kitasatospora sp. NPDC004240
CGACACGGGCGCAGCGGTCATTCCTCCACGGCCTGGATCGGGATCGCGAAGTACCTTTCGGCGCTGGCCCCCAGCTGTTCTTGCTGTGGCGGGTCCTGGCCGGCCCCCCGGGGGTGTCACCGTCGGCAACCGTTCTGCGCCGGGTGGTGTCGGTGGGGGCTTCTAGGCTGCCCGTGTGGACATGGACGATCTTTGGCGACGGGTGCGGGACGGGGAGCGGATTCCCCCGCAGATGGTGGGGGTCCTTCTCGAACTGGGCCATGTGGACCTGGTGGTGCAGGCGGCGCATGAGCGGGGGGACTGGTTCTGCGCCCGGGCGGCGGTGCGCGGGCTTTGCGAGGCCGGTGAGTTCGAGTGGGCCTGGACCGTCCTGGTGCCGTTCGTCGAGGCGGGACTGCCCGCCGCTCTCCAGGCGGCCACCGAGGTTCTGCTCCGGTGGAGGCGGGCGGAGGAGGAACTGGCGCTGCTGCGTCCGGATGAGTCGTACGAGGCCATGGGGGAACTGCGCCGGGTCTGCCGGGATTTCGCCGAGCTTCTCGCGACAGCGGGACGGACGCAGGAGGTGCTGGAGTCACTCGTGTCCCACCTCGGGGAGTCCGCGCCGGTGTCGGCACCGGCCACCACGGCCGAGGGACGGGGCGACATCGAGCGGATCCTGGAACTGCTCGCTCCATCCCAGGCCGCCACGGCAGAGCAGGGCGGGTGGCGAGGCGGCGAGGGCATTCCGCACATAACGGGCGAGGGCGGGGCCGACTTCCACGCGGGCACGGACCAGGATGTCCGCGCGGTCATGGCCGCCCTACCCACCACGGCCAAGGACGCCTTCCGCTACGACGCGGTGCCCTTCGACCTCTTCGACCACAACCACGGGTCCGGATCCGACGTACCGGACCTGCTGGAGAAACTGCGCACCGGCGACGCGCATACCGCGGACCGGGCCCTCGGGGCACTGTGGGGCGGTGTCTGGCACCAGGGCACCAGCTCCGTGGCCGGCACACTGGCCGTCCCGTTCCTGATCCGCATCGCCACCACACACCCCCGCCACCGCGCGGACGTCCTGCTGCTGATCGCCGCGGTGGCACGCCGCCAGCACTTCGGCGACGGCACCCGCACCGGCCTGCTGCGCGCCGCCCATTCCGCCCGGACCATGTACATCGATCCGAGCGGCTATCTGGCGAACTGGTCCGTGCAAGCGGCCCGCGAGGCGGTGGCGGCGGACGCCCACCTGCTGCTTCCCCTGCTGGACGACCCCGATTCCGTCGTCCGGAGCAACACCGCCTACGCACTGGCCGCGGCCATGGCCGCGCCGCCCGCCGTTCCGGCCGCGCTCAACGTCCGCCTCGCCGTCGAGGACGACCCGGTGGTGCGGGCCTGCCTGGTTCTGGCCCTCGGCCAGCTCGCCTTCGAGGAGCGCGATCCGGCCACCACCGGGCTGATGCGCGCCTGGTGGCAGGCCACCGACCGACCGGTTGACGTCCGCGTGAGCGCCGCCCTCGCCTGGCTCTGTCTGACAGGCGACTCCATCCCCGCAGACCTGGACGCCTTCCTCGACGAAGCGGTCACCGACGACCTCAACACCCTCCTCGCACCGGTCCCGTGGCTGCGCGACGTCGACGACGACGCCGGACTGCACCTCTGCCTCCAGCACATGCGCAATCCCGCCGCTACCCCTGGCTGACCGATCTACGGCGGGATGGACTCACGGAAGTGCCCGCCGAGGGCATGCCAGGTCAGACCAGGGCGAGCCGGTGGCGCGCCCTGACCACCACCGTGCCGTGGGAGTCGACGTAGCCGCGGTGGCGGTCGCCGACGGTGCCGCCAGGCGAAGTGCTCGGTCGCAATCCGCTGCGGTGGGCACGTTCGCGCCGTGGCACCCGGTCGGGTGTCTGACGATCAGGACGGGGAGGGCGTGATGGCAGTTCAGGTGTGGGTAGCTCAGCAGGCCGGACCCGGGAACGCTCGTGTTCGCGTCTTGTCGACGCCGGAGCCGATCACCGTGCTCAGAGCCCGCAAGGCCTCATCGTATGGGTGGCGGTCGAACCGGAACGGTCCGAACCCCGTGTAGTCTCGGGCCGTGCGGTAGGGCTGCTCGAAGGAGTCCCAGGTCACGAGCTCAGGGGTCGCGGTGATGCGGGCCATGAGCGGCCAGCATCCCCACTCCCCGCACTCGCAGCCGAGCAACGGCGTCTTCGGCCCCATCGCGTTGGTGGAACGACCGTGGAAGTGGTCTTCCATCGGGCCGAAGCGGAAGAACTCTGGGATGAGCCCGCCGTAGGCGTTGCCCGCGGGCTGCATCCCGGCGTCCAGCTCGAACCTGTCGATCAGCTCGGTGAGGGGGATTCCGTCGATGCGCAGGACGATCTCAAGCACGCCGCGATTGTCGCGTTGCTGGCTGTCGAACCGGATCTCATTGCGGGCCATCCCTTGATTGTCCCCGCCCGCTGCTTCCCGCTGGCAGTCTGGCTTCGGCGGTGACGTGGTGTCGTCTGCGGTGACGGGCTCGTTGACGCCGTTACCGAGCCACATCCCGGCCGCGAATGCGCCCGCCGCCCTCGGTGCTCCGCCGCTCACCCTGGAGCAGGAGAAGGGATGGCCCGGCTCGACCACCACGCCTGCCGCGCCGCCTCCGGGAGGTCGAGGTCGCCTCCGAGCACGCCTGGCAGGCAACCCCTTACCCAGGAGACGGGAGCACCGCCTGCGACCACGGACAGGCGGCGGAGGCAGTACCCGGGTGGCAGGCCCGACGGCCTGGGGCGGGATGTGCGTCTCCTCCGCGAGGGGTCCTGTCCGTCGTGGAAGCGTCCGGGTGATCTGCGGGTTACCGGCAGAGTTCGAGGACGATGTCGTCGAAGTCGGGGAACTCCTGGCCCGCGTGTTCGATGATGGCTGTGGCCGGGCGGCGCCGTTGCGGGGCGAAGCGTTCCGCGATGGCGG
>NZ_JBSGFD010000399.1:0-2919 GCF_053603215.1 Kitasatospora sp. NPDC004240
CTGCTGGAGGCCGGCTTCGAGGACCGTACGGTGACGGCTCTGGTCGGTGGTGAGTCGCTGCCCGTCCAGCTGGCCGGGGAGCTGACGGCCGCCACCCGGCGGGTGGTGAACGTGTACGGGCCGACGGAGACGACCATCTGGTCGAGCTTCTGGGAGGTCCCGGCCGGGGCGGATGCGGTGAGCATCGGCCGTCCGCTGGCCAACACCGGCCTGTACGTGCTGGACGGGCGGCTCGGCTTGCTCCCGGCTGGGGTGACCGGTCAGCTGTTCATCGACGGTCACGGCGTCGCGCGCGGCTACCTGGGCCGTCCCGACCTGACCGCCGAGAAGTTCCTCCCCAACCCGTACGGCCCGGCCGGTTCGCGGCTGTACGCGACCGGTGACCTGGCCCGGTTCCTGCCGGACGGGACGCTGGAGTGCCTGGGCCGCATCGACAGCCAGGTCAAGATCCGCGGCTACCGCATCGAACTCGGCGAGATCGAAACCGTTCTCGGCGGGCTGGAGCAGATCCGCCGAGCCGTGGTCGTGGTCCGCGACGAAGCCCTCGTCGCCTACCTGGTGACCGAGGACGGCGGCACGCCGGACCTCACCGCCGTACGCCGCGAACTCGCCGGCACGCTGCCGGAGTACATGGTCCCGGCCGCGTTCGTCACCATCGACACCGTCCCCCTCAGCAACAGCGGCAAGGTCGACACCCGCGCCCTGCCCTCCCCCGACCTGGACGCGTTCACCACGAGTGGCTACACCGCGCCGCGCACTCCGCTGGAGGAGCGTCTCGCCGCAGTCTGGGCCGAGGTCCTCGGCCTGACCCAGGTCGGCGTCGAGGACAGCTTCTTCGACCTCGGCGGCGACTCCATCCGAGCCGTCCGCCTGGTCGGCGCCCTCCGCGAGGCCGGCTACGACATCACCATCCCGGACGTCTTCGAGCAGCGCACCATCGCCGCTATGGCCACCGTCCTCCCGGGCGTCGGCACGGGCGAGTCGCTGATCAGCGCCGTCCGGCCGTTCGAGCTGATCGGCGAGGACGACCGCAACGCCCTGCCGGCCGACGTGGTCGACGCCTACCCGCTCTCGCAGATCCAGACCGGCATGCTCGTCGAGCTGACGGCCTCGGGTGATCGCGGGCTCTACCACAACCTCAACTCCTTCCGGATCCCCGACGCCCACCCCTTCGACGCCACCGCCATGCGCAGTGCGCTCGACCTCGTCGCCGACCGCCACGAGATCCTGCGCACCTCACTGCACCTCGCGGACTACTCCCAGCCCCTCCAACTCGTCCACGCCACCGCCGAAATACCGGTCACCGTCCACGACCTGCGCGGCCTGACCGAGGCCGAGGTGGCGGAGCGTACGGCCGCCTACGTCGAGCAGGAGCGCACGGCGGGCTTCGACCTGGCCGCCGCTCCGCTGCTGCGGATCGCCGTGCACATCGAGTCCGACCAGGCCTGGCGGGTCACCACCAGCCACAGCCACACCGTCACCGACGGCTGGACGCTCAACTCCCTCCTCATGGAGCTCCTGGACGCCTACCAGGCCCTGCGCGACGGCCGCGAACCGGCAGCCTTTGTGGCACCCGCCGTCCGCTACGCCGACTACATCGCCGCCGAACAGAGCGCCCTGGCCGACCCGGCCGACCAGGCCTTCTGGCAGCGGACCGTCGACGAGCACAGCCCCCTCGCGCTCCCCGCCGCCTGGGCCGACCCGAGCACGCCGGGCACGCCGGTCGGCCGGATCGTCCGCTACGGCGATCTGGAGGACGGGCTGCGCAGGCTGGCCGCCGAGGCGAGGACCTCCCTCAAGAGCGTGCTGCTGGCCGCCCACCTCAAGGTCATGGGCTCGCTCACCGCGGATGCGGCCTTCCACACCGGGGTGGTCTACCACGGTCGTCTGGAGGCCCCGGGCGCCGACCGTGTACTGGGCATGCACCTCAACACCCTCCCCTTCCCGGCCAGTCGGGGCCCGAAGACCTGGCGTGAGCTGGTCGAGGAGACCTACGCGACGGAGACCGCGATCTGGTCCCACCGCCGCTACCCGCTGCCCGCCATCCAGCGCGCCGCCGGTGGCTCCGGCGACCTGGTCTCGATCCTCTTCGAGTACCTGGACTTCCACGTCGTCGACGAGAACTCCGTCGATGTCGACGGCTCGATGGGCGATGGCATCAACGAGTTCGCGCTCAATGTGCTGGCCCGCCGCGACCATCTGACGCTGTCCGGCACCAGCACGGCCGTCGACCGGGAGCGGCTCGCCCTGCTCGGTGAGCGCTACCGGCTGGTGCTGGAGGCGATGGCCGCGGACCCGGACGGGGACGCCCGGGCCGCGTTCCTTCCGGAGGCGGAGCGTGCGGAGCTGACCGACTGGGCTGCGGGGGGCGCGGTCGAGTGGCCGGCGGGTCTGACCGTCGACCTGTTCGAGGCCCAGACTCAGGCCACGCCGGACGCCGTCGCCGTCATCGTCGACGGCACCCACCTCAGCTACGCCGAGGTGGACGAGCGGGCTAACCGCATCGCGCACCACCTGGTGACGCTGGGTGCGGGCCCGGATGTCCTGGTCGGTGTCTGCCTGGAGCGTGGCGTCGATCTGGTGCCGACCCTGCTGGGCGTGTGGAAGGCCGGCGCGGCCTATCTGCCGCTGGACCCGTCCTGGCCCGCCGACCGCCTCGCCTACGTCCTGGCCGACACCGCCACCCCGGTCATCGTCACCTCGACCGGCCTGGCCGACACCGTCCGTGCCCAGTACGACGGCACCCTTGTCGTCCTGGACACCGATCACCTCGCCATCCAGCAGCATCCGTCCACCACGCCGCAGCGTGCCGTGGACGGGCAGCACCTGGCGTACGCGATCTACACCTCCGGCTCCACCGGCCGCCCCAAGGGCGTCCTCGTCCACCACCAGGGCCTGGTCAACTACCTGCGCCACACC
>NZ_JBSGFD010000400.1:0-2908 GCF_053603215.1 Kitasatospora sp. NPDC004240
GGCCCGCCCGGCCCGGCGAACCGGGCCGGGCGGGCCGGTGGTGCGTCAGATCACCGGACGCGGCTTGCCGCCGCCGCCACCGCCGCCACCGCCGCAGCAGGTGCAGCACGGGGTGCAGCAGCAGTACACGGTGGTGCCGCCGTTGTTGTCGTTGGTGCCGCCGGCCACGGCCTCCAGTTCGGCCTCGGTCAGCTCCTGGGTCTCGATCACCGGGCAGCTCGGCACGTACAGGGTGTAGACGCCGGTCTGCGCGCCGCGCTCCCAGGCCTGGATCTGCGCCTCCAGGTCGGGCTCGCCGTCGCCGTCCCGGACCAGCTCGACCCGGGCGCCCTCGACGAGCTCCAGGCCGGCGTCGGCGAGCACCTCGACCGGGGAGGCCGCGAGCAGTTCGGCGAAGCTCTCGTCCGACCAGACGGCGGTGAGCAGCCCGGAGTAGTTGTTCACGAAGTTCTGACGGTCCTGCTGGTCCATCTCATTTCTCCTTCTGGTGATCTTCCGGTGATTCCTTGGATGTCGCACCGGAGTGGCGACGGGGGAAAGACTGGCGAGTTTCGGAGGGGCTTGTCAATTGCGTCCGGGAAGTTTTCCGGGGAAGTTTCCGGAGGTAATTCCGGGGCTATTTCGAGGCATGCCGAAAGGCCGGGTGGCGTGCCCGGAATTCCCGCCGGGGGAGCTGTTTCACGGCCGGCGGTGCGCCAACCGGCGGAAGGGGCCGTGCTCATCGGCCAGGAGTTCGGCCGGGCGGCCGGACTGGACCACCCGCCCGCCGTCCAGGACCAGGACGCGGTCCGCGCCCAGCACCGTGGACAGCCGGTGGGCGATCAGCACCCTGGTCACCCCGAGCCGGTCGAGGTTCCCGGCCACCACGGCCTGGGTGGCGTTGTCCAGTGCGCTGGTGGCCTCGTCCAACAGCAGCAGGCGCGGCCGGCCGGCCACCGCGCGGGCGATCAGCAGCCGTTGCCGCTGCCCCGCGGAGAGGCTCGCCCCGCCGTCCTGGAGCACGGTGTCCAGGCCCATCGGCAGCTCGGCGAGATCCCGGTCGAGGGCGGCGGTGCGGGCCGCCGCCCAGGCGTCGTCCACGGTGGCGCCGGTGTCCCCGCAGATGTTCGAGAGAATGGTGCCGGCGAATATCCGGCTGTCCTGCAGGACCACCCCGCACTGGCGTCTGACGGCCGACGGGTCGATTTCGGTGAGCGATTTCCCGTCGTACTCCACGGTGCCGCTCGCCGGTGCCTCGAAACCGAGGAGCAGCCGGAGCAGCGTCGATTTCCCGCAGCCGGTCGCGCCGACCACCGCGAGGGATTCGCCGGGCGCGAGGTCGAAGTCGACGCCGTCCAGGACGGGCGGGCCGCCCGGATATCCGAAGGACACCCGCCGGCAGGCGAGCCGCCCGGTCAGCGTGCCCGGATCGGCCCGCCGGCCGTCCTGCTCGGGCGGCTGCGCGAGCACCGGCCGGACCTCCTCGAACAGCGGGACGGTGGCCAGCGCCGCCGAGACCGCCCCGACCAGCTGGTAGGCGCAGCCGAGCAGGACACCGAAGGAGACGTGGAAGGCGAGCAGGTCGTCCGCGCCGACGGGCGGCCCACCCGGCCGGGTCACGGCCGCGAAGACGACCAGGACGCACAGCGGGGTGAGGCCCGCGTTCAGGACCGTGAGCGCGTACTGCCACCGGCGGACGGTCAGGGTGAGTCGGCGGGCGTGGGCGAAGCGCTCGCTCCAGTGGCGGAAGGCGAACTCCTCGGCGGCGGCCACCCGGAGCTTGGGCAGCCCCGCCAGCAGCCGCGTCAGCAGGTCGGAGAGGGTGACCGACACCTTCCACAGGGCGCGGCGGCGGCGCATCTGGACCACCGCCGGCGGGAGGCAGACGGCGACGACCGCGGCGGCGAGTCCCAGGCCGAGCAGACCGAGCCGCGGGTCGCAGCGCAGCATCAGCGCCCCGTGCACGGCGCCGACCAGCAGACTCTGCGCGGCCAGCACCACCGCGCCCGCCAGGATCTCCCCGGCCGCCGCCATCCCGAGGGCCGCGTCGGCGAGTTCGCCGGAGCGCCGGCCCGCGAAGAACCGCACCGGCAGGCGGAGCAGGCGGTCCCAGACCGCGCTCTGCAACCTGCTCTCCAGCCGGCCCGCCAGTCGTAACGCGGTCAGGTTCTGGACCAGTTGGAGGCCGGCCGCGGCCACCGCCGCCGCGATCAGCGCCACCCCGAGCCGCACCACCAGGTCGGCCCGGCCGGCCGGGACCAGCACGCCGAGGACGCGACCGGTGACGATCGGGGTCAGCAGACCGAGCAGGGCGAGCACGAGGACGCCGAGCAGCAGCGCGACGAGGTCGCCGCGGGCGCCCCGGGCGGCGAGGCGCAGCAGCCGGGTGACGCCCACCGGGTCGGGCGGCAGCGCCGGGGTGTAGGTGGTCGCGGTCGCCTCCAGCGCGGCCGCGCGGGCCCGGGTGCACCTGGTCCGGGTGCCGTCCACGGGGTCGATCAGCCGGTAGCCGCCGCGCCGCCACCGGAGCACCACCGGCCGCCGCTCGCGCTCGCCCGGCCGGGGGCGGCGGTGGGCGAGCAGCGGGCCCAGGTCGGTGGTCCACCACCGGCCGCGCAGCCGGACCTGCCGCGCCCGCACCCGGGCGGCCTCGGCCAGGGCCTCCGGGGTCGAGGCCTCCGGGGCCGGGGGCCCGGGCGGGGGAGCGGGCACGGTGAAGCCCGCCTCCCGGCCGATCAGGCGCAGGGCCGTCAGGTAGGGGTGGCCGGACGCCCCCTCGCCCGGCGCCGCCGCGGCGCGCCGGGCGGCCAGGTGCCGTACCGCCGTCGCGGCCGGCCGGCCCGCCCCGCATCGGAAGAGCACACCTCAGAACTCCACTCACAACATATAAAAACTCGTATTACGGCTTATTCTTTTAAAAAAGGTGGGG
>NZ_JBSGFD010000401.1:0-2904 GCF_053603215.1 Kitasatospora sp. NPDC004240
AGAGGTCGTCCAGGACGGTCACCCGGTGACCCGCCTCCAGCAGGTGGGCGGCCACCACACTGCCGACATAGCCGGCGCCACCCGTGACCAGGTACTTACTCATATTGCGTCCTCCAGCGGGCGATGGTTCCGCCGGCGGCGGGCCATCGGTGACGTGTGTACGACGCGGCCCATTCTCCCTGCTCCCGGGGGTGCTCGGGACCCCGGCCCCAGGCGCCCGGCCGCCCTCAGTCCCGGGCCATCCGCTCCAGCAGGCCGGTCCGCGCCGCCACCGCCGCGGCCTCCAGCCGGGTCCGCGCGCCGAGCTTCATCAGCACCCGCTGCACATGCGTACGGGCGGTGCTCGCGGCGATCCGCATGCCGTCCGCGATCGCCTGGGTGTCCTCGCCGTCCGCGATCCGGGCGAGCACCTGCACCTCACGCCGGGTCAGCATCCGCAGCAGGCGCTGGGCCTCGTCGTCCGGCTCGACGGCCGGACGCAGCAGATGGTCGAAGGCCCCCCGCAGGACGTCCACGGTGACCGCCGCCTCACCCGCCCGGGCCCGCCCGATCGCCCGCTCGACCACCTCGATGCGCTCGTCGCTCGGCACGTACCCCGCCGCCCCGGCCGCGAACGCCCCTGCCACCCCCCGCAGTTCACCCACCGGCCCGAGCACGATGACGGCCACCTCGGGGCGCTCCCGCCGGATCCGGCGCAGCCCGTCGAAGGCCCCCGGCTCCCCCGGCGCGGCCACCCCGAGCAGGCACACCTCCGGCCGCCGGCCCACCACCAGGTCGGCGGCGGCCCCGGCGGGCGAACCCACCGCGAGCACCCGGTGGCCCCGCAACTGCAGCGCGGTGGCCAACGCCTCGGCCAGCAGCCGGTGGTCGTCGACCACCACGAGTCGAACACCCATGGCGCCTCCAGGTCCCGTCCGGCCGATGACGCACCATCACAACGCATTCCGTACGCGACCTGCCAGACCGCCCCCGGAAACGGGAAAGACCCCCGCCCTAATGGGCGAGGGTCTTTCACTTGAGCCCCCATGCGGAATCGAACCGCAGACCTTCTCCTTACCATGGAGACGCTCTACCGACTGAGCTATAGGGGCGAACCGGTCGAACAAGGAAGACATTACACGGCCGTGGGCCCGGAAGGGAAATCGGCCTCCGCCGGCCCCGGTCCGTCCACCCGCGGGCCGCCACCCGTCCTCTCGCGGGCCACCCCCGGGGATGCGTGCGGGCCGCCCAGGGCCGCGCCTAGGGCGCGCCTAGGCCGCCGGGTCCGGCGCCGGCACCTGGCCCCGGTGGAGCCCCGCGTCCGTCCGCACCGCCGCCAGATCCGTCCCCCGCGTCTCCGGCAGCGACCGCAGGCACAGCAGCGCCAGCACCCCGAGCCCCGCCACGTACCAGCCCACCGGCGCCGCCGTCCCGTACGCCTCGGTCAGCCGGCTCGCGACCAGCGGCGTGGTCGCCCCGCCCACCACCCCGCCCAGGTTGTACGTCAGAGCGGCGCCCGTGTAGCGCACCCGCGTCGGGAACAGCTCCGGCAGGAACGCCGCCACCGGCCCCAGCATGCACCCCAGCACCACCATCGCCCCGGCCAGCGCAAGGAACATCAACGGTCGGCGCACCGTCTCCAGCAGCGGGAACAGCACCAGCGACCACCCGATCGCCAGCCCCGTCGCCAGCCGCAGCGCCCGCCGCCGCCCCCACCGGTCGCTGCGCCCGGCGCTGACCCAGACGGTCACGCCCTTGCCGACGGCGCCCGCCAGCAGCATCCCCAGCACCAGCGTCCTGGAGACCTCCAGCCCGGTCGTCGCGTAGGCCAGGGAGTAGGTGGTCGTCAGGTAGAACAGCGCATACCCCACGGTGATCACCCCGCAGCCGAGCAGCACCGTGCGCCAGTGGCCGCGCAGCACCTCCGCCACCGGGGTGCGCGCCCGCGCCCGCTCCTCGCGGAACAGCGGCGTCTCGACGATCCGCAGCCGGACGAACAGCCCCACCGCCACCAGCCCGAGCGAGAGCAGGAACGGCACCCGCCAGCCCCAGTCCAGGAACGCGCCGTCGTCCAGGGCCTGCGCCAGCACCAGGAACACCCCGTTGGCCAGGACGAAGCCGACGGTCGGCCCGAGCTGCAGGTACGCCCCGTAGCGCCCGCGCCGCCCGGCCGGGGCGTTCTCCGCGATCAGCAGCGCGGCCCCGCCCCACTCCCCGCCCAGCCCGATGCCCTGGCAGACCCGCAGCAGCACCAGCGCGCCCGGCGCCCACCACCCCCACTCCCGGAACCCCGGCAGCAGCCCGACCACGGCCGTCGACAGCCCCATCAGCAGCAGCGACACCACCAGCGTGGTCTTGCGGCCCAGGCGGTCCCCGAAGTGCCCGAACAGCACGGCGCCCAGCGGACGCGCCAGGAACGCCACCGCGTACACCGACAGCGCCGCCAACAGCGCGCCGGCCGCGCCCAGTTCGGGGAAGTACACGGAACCGAAGACCAGCGCGGCGGCCGTGCCGTAGATATAGAAGTCGTAGTACTCGATCGCCGTGCCGATCAGCGCCGCGGCGGCGGCCCGACGCAGCTGCGACCGCCCCGCCGGGGGCTCGCTCGTGTCCATACCGCCACCCTGGCGGCCCCGCCCGACCCGCCGACAGCGGCCACCCGGGTGACACCGGCGCACCGCCCGGGCCACCACGCCCCGGGCGTACGCCTACTCCCCCGGCCGCGACGCCGAAGGACGGCCTACCGCGACGCCGGGGGACGGCCCCTACCGCGCGTAGGGGTTGTCGCCGCTCGGCGGAGCCGGCGGCCCGTAGGACGGGGGCCCGTACGGGGGCTGCGGCGCGCCCGGGGCGCCGGGAGCAACCGGGCCCGCGCAGGCGTGTTCGGGACACCTTTTCGTTCCTGTTGACAGCGGGACGGGTGAG
>NZ_JBSGFD010000402.1:0-2897 GCF_053603215.1 Kitasatospora sp. NPDC004240
TTCGCCGTGGCCAGGGTGTTCCACGGCGAGGCCTGGCTGCCGTCGCCGTTCGAGGCGGCCGAACAGTCCAGGTACCGGGCGATCGGCCCGGCCGCTGAGGCGACCGTGGCCGCGGGCAGCACCGGCACGGCGAGCGGGATCGCGGTGGCCGCGACGACGACAGCCCGTCTGAAGGTGGCGGGAACGTGCATGGTGAGACTCCCGGAGCGTGTGACGGGGGTGGGCTGATGACGGTGCCGCACCTTAAGACGGCCATATGACCGAGTCAATCCATTTCGCTCGGAATCATCCCAAGCTGATCAATCGATCGATTGATTGGCGCATGAGGGCAATGCTTGAGGCGGGCGCAGCCCCGACCGGGCCCGGCCGGGGCTGCCCACCGATCCGCCCCGAGCGCTTTGGGTCGTAACCCAAGGGAGCGCGACGCCGTGTTGTGAGCCCTCTCGTCGCGTGTCCGGGGTCGATCGTCACCGTTATCCGGACCGGCGTGCGGGTGACGCCCCTCGCAGGCGGCAGGTGGGGATCGGTGACGAATCTGACGTCCAGTCACTTTTCGTGCTGGTGGCGGCCCCTGTCGTGTGGTCACCGGCTCTTGTCCCGGGCGTCGTTTTGCGGCGGTGTCGCTTTCCCGACTTTGGCATGTATTGACCAACATTGCCGCATCCCGCAAGCATTCCAGCCCATGAACCGACTTCTTCGGACGAGTTCGCCGGCGCTCATCGCCTGCAGTCTCGTCATATCCGTCATGGGTGCGAGTGCGTCCGCCGTTCCGTTCCCGTCACCGGCTGCCGGGCCTGCGCCGGTGTCTCAGGAGCGGGCCGGCAGGGAGGCCGTCGCGGCTGTCCGGGACGCTCCGCAGGCGGCGCGTGCCGGCGCCCACGATGCCTTCGTCGCCCGTCGTGTCCAGGTGGAGGCGGACGGCACCCGCCATGTCCACCTCGATCGCACCTACCGGGGTCTGGCCGTGCTCGGAGGCGACGTGATCGTGCATTCCGCCGCCGACGGCCGTCTCGAATCCGCCACGCTCACCCTGAAGACACCCCTCGACCTGGCGGTCGTCCCGGCGGTGACGGCCGATCAGGCCACCGCCACCGCCCTCACCCGCTTCACCGGTACCCGCAACGCCACCACCGCCACCCTGACGATCGACGCGCTCGGCACCGAGCCGAAGCTGGTCTGGGAGGTCGTCGTCGAGGGCACCGCCGCGGACCGGTCGCCCAGCCGCCTGCACGTCCTCGTCGACGCCCTCACCGGCCGCCCGGGCGCCGACTGGGACACCTACTCCGCCTTCCTCCACGACCAGCAGCGGGCTCCACGGCAGACAGAGCACACGCCCCAGGCGCAGAGCCGCGCCGCCGAAGCCGGCGCCACCCCCACGGGTGCCGGAACGGCCGAGCCGGCCACAGCAACCCTGCCCGGCACCGGCCGCGGCTACCAGGTCGGCAGGGTCGACCTGTCCACCACCCGCACCGCCACCGGCTACACCCTCACCGACCCGAAGCGCGGCAAGGGCGAGACCCGTGACGCCGGAAACCGGACCGCACCGGGCGATCACCCCCCGGCCGGCTGGGGTACCGCCTTCACCGATGCCGACAACGCGTGGGGCGACGGCACCCTCACGAACCGGGCCACCGTCGCCGTCGACGCCCACTACGGCATCCAGGCCACCTGGGACTTCTACAAGAACGTCCTCGGCCGCAACGGCATCCGCGGCGACGGTGTGGGCGCCCGCTCCTTCGTCCACTACGGGAAGAACTACGCCAACGCCGGCTGGGACGACGCCACCTTCTCCATGATCTACGGCGACGGCAAGGCGGGCTCCGCGCCCTTCACCCAGCTCGACGTCGCCGGCCACGAGATGACCCACGGCGTCACCGCCGCGACCGCCGGCCTCGTCTACACCGGCGACGCCGGCGGCCTCAACGAGGCCACCAGCGACATCATGGGCACCCTCGTGGAGTTCAACGCCGACAACCCCGCGGACGCCCCCGACTACGTGATCGGCGAGAAGCTCGACATCCGCGGCGACGGCACCCCGCTGCGCTGGATGGACGACCCTTCCAAGGACGGTAAATCCGTCGGATGCTGGAGCGTGACGACCCAGTTCCTCAACCCGCACCACTCCTCGGGCGTCGGCAACCACTTCTTCTACCTGCTCGCCGTCGGCTCCGGGAAGACGAAGTGGGGCACCAGCCCCACCTGTGACGGGTCGAAGGTCACCGGCATCGGCAACACGGATGCCGCCAAGCTCTGGTACCGCGCCCTGACCACCTACATGACCACCAACACCGACTACCCCGGCGCCCGCACCGCCACCATCAAGGCCGCCCGGGACCTCTTCGGCAGGAACAGCACCCGCTGCCGGGCCGTCGAGAAGGCCTGGAGCGCCGTCGGCGTCGCCCCCACCGCCAGCACCTGCAACGGCGACACCGCGACTGCCGCTGCCGCGTCCGCTACCGGGAGCACCGGCTCCTGACCACGGACACCGCGGCCGTCGGGCCCGGCCGCCTGCCCGTCGGCAGCGGGCGCACCGTGGGACCGGGCCCGCGGTGATGGCCCTTCCGCGGGCATGCCGGTACCTCTCCGGTACGGAATGCCGCGTGGCCCAGCCCCAGTAGATGCGACGGCTCTCCGCCGAGACGTCCACGAGGTGCCGCCGCAGGATCCCGCGGCGGCACCTCCACGCTCGGTCCGCGCCGGCGAGGCGATCGCCCCTGCGGGAAGGTTCGGATCCAGTGTCCCGCAGGGCAGCCATGCATGATCGAATCTGTTCATATTTGGCGGTTTACGTTCGAGTGGCCGGCTGGCAGGATGGCCGCCATGAGCTACCTCGCCGCGGATGACCGCTACGCCTCGATGACCTACCGCCGCGCCGGTCGCAGCGGCGTGCGGCTGCC
>NZ_JBSGFD010000403.1:0-2882 GCF_053603215.1 Kitasatospora sp. NPDC004240
CGGGACGCGAAGATCACCCAGATCTACGAGGGCACCAACCAGATCCAGCGCATCGTGATGGCCCGCAACCTCCCGTAGCGCGCCCGCCGTTCGGCCGTCCGGCCCCCGACCCGCTCCCCGGGTCGGGGGCCGTTCCCTTGCCGCGGCCTTTGCCGCGTCCTTCGTTGCGACGGCTTTACGCTGGAGGAACCTCACAAGCACTCATGGTCCGATTCGGTCGCCACTGATACCTGAGGCGGCGTCACCATGCTGACAGGGTGAGTGGTGAGCCGATCTTCACCCGCCGGCATCGATTCGGCGGGTTGTAGATCTTCCATAAAGAGGAGGACCCTTTGATGAGTGCTGACGCCAACCGTGTGGTGGTCACCGGCCTCGGGGCGACCACCCCGCTCGGCGGGGACGCCCCCTCCACCTGGGCCGCGATGCTGGCGGGGCGGTCCGGCATCACGGCGATCACCGAGGACTGGGCGGCCGGGCTGCCGGTACGGATAGCCGGCCGCCTCGCGGTCGAACCGACCGAGGTGCTGGACCGGGTGCGGGCCCGCAGGCTGGACCGCTGCGAGCAGGTCGCGCTGGTCGCCGCCCGGGAGGCCTGGGCGGACGCCGGGGCGCCGGAGGTCGACCCGGAGCGGCTGGCCGTGGTGATCGGCACCGGCACCGGAGGCGCGCTGACCATGCTCGGGCAGGACGACGTGCTGGAGGCCTCCGGCGTCCGACGGGTCTCGCCGCACACCGTGCCGATGCTGATGGCCAACGGCCCGGCGGCCTGGGTCAGCATCGAGCTGGGCGCCCGGGCCGGCGCGCACACCCCGGTGAGCGCCTGCGCCTCCGGAGCGGAGGCGATCGCGCTGGGCCTGGACCTGATCCGGCTGGGCCGCGCCGACGTGGTGGTCGCGGGCGGCGCCGAGGCCTGTGTGTGCGCGCTGCCGATGGCGGGCTTCGCGCAGGCCCGGGCCCACTCCACCCGCAACGACGAGCCCGACCGGGCGTCCCGGCCGTTCGACGTCGGCCGGGACGGCTTCGTGATCGGCGAGGGCGCCGCCCTCGTCGTCCTGGAGCGCGCCTCCTTCGCCACCGCGCGCGGGGCCCGTGCGCACGCCGCGCTCGCCGGCGCCGCGGTCACCTCGGACGCCGTCCACATCACCGCTGCCAGCGCGGAGGGGCAGGTACGGGCGATGCGGCGGGCGCTGGGCGAGGCCGGGCTCGGGCCGCGGGACATCGGCCTGCTGCACGCCCACGCGACCTCCACCCAGCTGGGCGACCTGGTCGAGGCCGGTTCGGTGGTCGAGGCGCTGGGCCGCCACCCCGTGGTCACCGCGACCAAGTCGATGACCGGCCACCTCTTCGGCGCGGCGGGCGCGCTGGGCGCCCTGGTGACCGTACTGGCCCTGCGGGACGGCGTGGTCCCGGCCGTCCGCAACCTCGATGAGCTCGACCCCGCGGTGGAGCTGGACGTGGTCGCCGGACGGCCGCGGCCCACCGCGGCGACGGCCGGGCTGACCAACGCCTTCGGCTTCGGCGGCCACAACGCCTCGCTGGTGTTCACCGCGGTGTAGGGCGTGTCCGACACGCCCCGGCCGAACGAAAGGGGGTGGACCGCCGGAACGGTCCACCCCCTGCCCGCCGGACGCTACTTCACGTCGGGCACGGCCGTGTCGTTGCGGAAGGCGTTGAAGATCTGCTCGGCCTTCTTGTCGTCCCACTTCACCGCGGACTCGCCGGTCGAGGTCCGGAAGTTCGGGTCGGCGATCGGCACGGTGATGCTCCTGCCGTTGCCGCCGTTGACGTCCTTCATGGCGAGGAAGAGCGAGCCGAGGTCGGTCAGCCCGGCGTCCTCGTCGACGATCAGGGTGCCGAGGCCGGAGGAGACCAGCGGGTAGAAGGTGAACGGGTTGAGCAGGGTGGTCGGCGAGGCCGCCTGCTTGGCCAGGGCACCGAGGAACTTCTGCTGGTTGCGCATCCGGCCGAGGTCCTGGTCGGCCATCTGGTGGCGCTGGCGGACGAAGGCGAGCGACTGGGTGCCGCTCAGGGTCTGGCAGCCGGCCTTGAGGTCCAGACCGGAGTCCTTGTCCTTGACGTCCTGCTCGATGCACATGTCCACGCCGTCGACCGAGTCGACGATGCCGACGAAGCCGGCGAAGCCGATCTCCGCGTAGTGGTCGATGCGCAGGCCGGTGCGCATCTCGACGGTCCTGGCGAGGAGCTTGCCGCCGCCGGAGGCGAAGGCGGCGTTGATCTTCGCCGTGGTGGCCTTCACGGTCTTGCCGGAGTCGTTGACGTGCTCCGGGATCTGTACCCAGGAGTCACGCGGGATGCTCATCAGGGTGTTCCCGTCGTCCCCGATGTGCAGGATCATCATCGAGTCGCTGCGCTTGCCGCCGCTGTGTCCGGTGTGCAGGTCCTCCTGCTCGGACTCGCTGAGGCCCTTGCGGCTGTCCGAGCCGACGATCAGCCAGTTGGTGCCCTTGCCCGCGGCCGGCCGGCCCGGGTAGTCGGCGAGCACGCTCTCGTGGTTGAGCTTGGAGTCCGCCCAGAACCAGGTCGACACGGACGTCACCATCAGCGCGATCAGCAGGCCGAGGACCGTCCACTTGACGATCCGCCGGCGCGGCCAGTTGGACGGGCCGGCGGACGGCGGCCGGGTGCCGCCGGGGGCTATCGGGCCGCCCGGGCGGGACGGGCCCTGCGGCGGCACACCGGGCCGGACCGGCTGGCCGGACGGCGGCTGACCGTACGTCTGCGGCGGGCCGAAGCCCTGCGGGTCCTGGCCGTAACCGTCCTGCCCGTGGCCGCCCTGCGCCGGGACGGCCGGGGGCTGCTGCCCGTACGGCCGGGGCGCCGGGGCGCCCGGTCCGCGCGGGTTCAGCGAGGCGGGCAGCGGC
>NZ_JBSGFD010000404.1:0-2849 GCF_053603215.1 Kitasatospora sp. NPDC004240
CCTCGGACAACGTGATCGACACGGCGGAAGGCCCAGGATGTGACACCCGAAAAGGGTAGCAACTTACCCTCGTGATTTGCGGTGCAAGACACTAGCTTGATCTTTAAGCAATCGCCTCGAACGGGCCGTCGAACTTGATCACTCGTATCGGTATCTGCCACACACGGAAGCGGCCTTCGTCTGATCCTGTGCTCCGGCCAAGGAACACACACGATCAGTACGAAGGCCGTGGGGATGAGTCTGCTGCAGGACGGCGTCCGACGGGACGCGTTCGCTGAACTGTCACGCTTCCGAGGGGAGTTCTACGACTGCTTGATCCGGCGAGGGGATGCTCTGTTCGAGCTGGCCGACGCGGTGCTGTGCGCCGACGGGCCGGTCCGGTCGCTGGTGGAACTATCGCTGGTGGGCGAGCACCGACGAGGCCACGGCGGGCTCTACGATGCCCTGGCCTGTGGTCGCCTGGACGCCGATGGGCTGCGACGGGCGCTGGCGGCGGTGCCGCTGCCCCGCGCGGTGGACGGCCGGCTTGTGCTGGCCGTCGACATCACCTGCTGGCTGCGGCCCGACGCCCACACCTCGTCGGAGCGGATCCTGTGCCACACCTACGGGCGGGGTAAGGACCAGCACATCCCCGTCCCGGGCTGGCCCTACTCGGTCATCACCGCACTTGAGCCCGGCCGCAGCTCGTGGACCGCGCCACTGGACGCGGTCCGGCTGACGCCAGGAGACGACGCAGCCCAGGTCACCGCACGGCAGCTGCGCGACCTGGTCGAGCGGCTGATCTCGGCCGGACAGTGGCAGGCCGGTGACCCGGACCTGCTCGTCGTCGCGGACGCCGGCTATGACGCGCCCCGCCTGGCCTTCCTACTGAAGGACCTGCCCGTTCAGATCCTGGCTCGGATGCGCTCGGACCGCGTCCTGCGCAGGACTTGCCCGCCGCGGCTGCCCGGGACCATGGGCAGACCGCCCCGTCATGGCGCCGAGTTCGTTTTCGGTCAGCCCGACACCTGGGGCGCCCCCGACACCGCGACCGTCACCGGCACACGCCTCTACGGCACCGCAGCCGCACGCTCCTGGGACCGCCTGCACCCCAAACTCACCCACCGATCCTCCTGGACCGCCGAGGCCGGCACCCTGCCGGTGATCGAGGGCACCGTGATCCGCCTGGAGGTCGACCGTCTGCCCAGCGGCGCCGTCCCCAAGCCGGTCTGGCTGTGGTGGTCCGGCACCGACGCCACTGCCGCCGACGTTGACCGCCTCTGGCAGACGTTCCTCCGCCGCTTCGACATCGAGCACACGTTCCGCCTCTTCAAGCAGACCCTGGGCTGGACCTGCCCGAAGATTCGCACCCCCGAAGCCGCCGACCGCTGGACCTGGCTGATCCTGGCCGCCTACACCCAGCTCCGCCTCGCACGGCCCCTCGCGGCCGACCTCCGCCGCCCCTGGGAGAAGCCCGCCCCACCCGAACGCCTCACCCCCGCCCGCGTCCGACGAGGATTCCGACACCTCCGCCCACACGCCGCCTGCCCAGCCGGTGCACCGAAACCCAGCCTGCCCGGCCCCGGACGGCCTCCCGGCCGCAAGAACACCCACCCGACCCCGCGCCACGACGTCCACACCGCCCGCAGGACAGGAACAACGACGCCAGGTGCGAAGAAGACGAAGAAGTCCAGCAACCCTCGCCCACGCCGCACAGGTTAAAGATCAAGCTAGGGTACGAGCACGATCTTGCCCTGGACCCGTCCGGTTTCGCTCAACTCGTGGGCCCTCGCGGCCTCGGTGAGCGGGAGGGTCTCGGAGATCGTGGGTCGTATGCCGTGCGCATCGACGAGCTCGGCGAAGGCGGTCAGTACGGCGGGGGTGGGTTCCAGGAAGAACTCCACGAACCGCACGCCGAGTTCGGCAGCGCGGGCCATGACCGCGGTGCGGTCCACGCCGACGCCGACAACGTCGACCAGGATGCCCCCCGGTTTGAGGGTGGGCAGGGAACGCGGGCCGTAGTCGTTGCTGACGGTGTCGAGCACGGCGTCGATGTCGCGCAGGGTCGAGAAGTCCCGGGCCGTGTAGTCGATCACCTCGTCGGCGCCGAGTCCACGCAGGTATTCGTGCTTGGCGGCGCGGGCGGTGCCGATGACGTACGCGCCGCGGGCCTTGGCGATCTGTACGGCGAGGTGGCCGACGCCGCCGGCCGCGCCGTGGATCAACACCCGCTGTCCCGGCTGTACGTCGGAGAAGGTGATCAGGGCCTGGTAGGCGGTGAAGCCGGAGATCGGCAAGGCGGCGGAGCCGACGTGGTCGAGAGTGTGCGGCTTGGGCGCGATGCGGTCTTCGGTCACCACCACGTGGTCGGCATGACTGCCCTGCGGCGGGGCGGTCCAGCCGTAGACCTCCTCGCCCATCGCGAAGCGGGTCACGCCCTCGCCGACGCCCTCCACCGTGCCGCTGAACTCGTGGCCGAGGACGAACGGCGGCGGGCCGAAGAAGTCCACCTTGCCGATGCGGACCTTCCAGTCCGCGGGGTTCATACCGGTGGCCCGTACGCCCACGAGAACCTCGCCGGGGCCCGGGGAGGGGGTGGGTGTCTCGGCGAGTTCCAGGACGTCGGAGCCGCCGATGGTCTGCTGGGTGATCACGCGTGTCATCGTCATGCCGAGCATTCTGCGCCGGATGATCATGAGAGGGAAACGGTTTCGCCGCCTGGCGGTGTTGTGGCGTTCCCGGCATCGCGACCCGGTGAACCTTCAGGTCATCGCACTAGTGTCCTGAGTCTGGAATTTCATTCATAAATGTAGACTGGGGATGTGGCGCGGACGGGTCGGCCGAAGGCCGAGTTGATGTTGTCGGATGAC
>NZ_JBSGFD010000405.1:0-2828 GCF_053603215.1 Kitasatospora sp. NPDC004240
CCGCCAACGCCAACCCCACATCGTCCGCGGCTACTTCCACGGTCCGCACGTGCGCTACACCCTCGACGAGAACCAATTGAGTTTCTGATCAATAGGTAAGAATTTCGTACCTCGGGCCCACTCATGCGCGCGTACCGCCTGACTGCGCCTGCGCGCTCTTGACGTGCCGTCACCTGCGGGTGGAACGTCGTGCAAAACCGCGCAACCGACTTGGTACGGGAGGGCATCATGACGCTACGGTTCGCCGGGGTGGACCCCAACACCGGCAAGGACGAGAGCCCGATGGTGTGGGTGGACGACGCCAAGAAGGAGCTCGTCTTCCAGGGCCTCAAGCCCGGCGAGGAGCTCCTGACGGAGATCGGCACGACCGAGTGGGTGCCCGGCCACTCCGTCGGTACCCCCGACCACGAGAACGTGACCCGCATCCCGCTGCGCATGGCGCAGATCATCAGGAAGGCGCTCGACGATGCAGAACGTGACGGCCTTCTCTGAATTGCTGGCCGGCGCCGAGCACTCCGCGGTCCACCTGGAGATGCGCGACTCCTACGGCATCGCCGGCGAAGCCGAGGAGTTCGAGCAGTTCCAGCGGACCGGCGTGCACCCGGACCTCGACCCCGAAGGCGAGGGCTGGTCCGGCTGGGTGTCGATGATCCGGGCCGCCGTCGCCCGCGGTGTCGTGGTGCGCCGCGCCCGGATCGTCTCCGAGCCTGTCACCGAGTACATCCGCTACGAGCACGCCGGGACCGTGGTCAACCTCGCGGCCGGCGAGCAGGTCCGCTGGCTGCCGCGCCGCCGGGCCTCCGACCTCGCGCTGCCCGGCAACGACTTCTGGCTGTTCGACGGGAGGATCGTCCGGTTCAACCACTTCACCGGCGACGGGGCCTCCGGAGGGCCGGAGATGTGTGAGGACCCTGCCGTCGCCAAGCTCTGCGCGGACGCGTTCGAGGCCGTCTGGGAGCGCGCCGTTCCGCACGAGCAGTACACCGTCTGACCCCGGACCGGACGACCAGCTCCATGCCCGCCTCCCCGTCCTCCAGCGCCCAGGAAGCCCGCCTGGCCGTCGCCGCACGGCTGCGCGAGATCATGCAGGACGCAGGCCTCCAGGGGCAGGAGCTGGCCGCCCGGTGCGGCTGGAACGGCGCCAAGACCTCGCGCATCATCAACGCCAGGACCGCGCCCTCGGACGCCGATATCCGCACCTGGTGCCGGGCCTGCGGCGCCGACGACCAGGCCGAGGATCTGATCGCCGCCAACCGGGCCGTGGACTCCATGTACGTCGAGTGGCGCCGCCTCACCCGCACCGGCCTGCGCCGCCTCCAGGAGTCCGCGGCACCGCTGTACGAGCGCACCCGGCACTTCCGCTCCTACTCCTCCCGCGTCGTGCCGGGTGTTCTGCAGACCGAGGCGTACGCCACCGCCCTGCTCGCCACGGTCGCCGACTTCCGCCGCACTCCCAACGACGTCGCCGAGGCCGTGAAGGCGCGCCTGGCCCGCTCCCGTGTCGTGCGCACTGGCCACCACCGCTTCGCGATCCTGGTGGAGGAGTCCGTCCTCTACTACCGCCTCGGGACCGCGGAGACGATGGCCGAGCAGCTGGAGCACCTGCTGGAGGCCATGGCGCTGCCGGCCGTCTCGCTCGGCGTCATCCCGTTCACGGCGCAGCGCACCATGTGGCCGGTGGAGACGTTCAACATCTTCGACGACGCCGAGGCCGGGGTGGAGCTGCTGTCCGCCCAGGTGACCGTCACCACGCCCAGCGAGCTCGCGCTCTACGCGAGCGCGTTCGACCGGCTCAAGGATTTCGCGGTCTACGGCGCGCAGGCGCGGGCCCTGGTCTCCCGGGCTGCTGACTCCCTGGGCTGAATTCCTGCAAACGCGTGCAAACGCGTTGAGTGTCCGGCCGGTCACTCCCTACCGTCGAACCGTCGCCCGCCGTGACGGACCGGACACCCGGCCCCGGCGGGCGAGCCGGGACCGCTGCGCCCGCCTGCCGCCGTCGGGTGGGCGCAGCCGTCACCGCCGACGAGAGAGCGGAGTCCCGCCGTGGCCGCGCACCCCATACCCCGCCCACCGGCTACGGCCGCGCCTTGGCGGCGCCGGCGGGTGCGAGGTGCCCGGTGACCACGACCGTCGAGAGCCCGACGCGGCCCCCGGTCGCCGACGCCGTCAAGGTGTTGCTGCCCTACGAGCCGCAGTCCGCCGCAGCAGGCCGGCGCCTGGTACGCACCGCGCTGTGCGGCTGGGGGCTGGAGGACCTGGTCGAGGCGGGCGAGCTGATCGTCAGCGAGCTGGTCGGCAACGCGGTTCGGACCGGCTGCCGGCGAAAGATGACGGTCACCGTCGAGCGGATCACCGAGCGGTGCGTGCGGATCAGCGTCCGGGACGGCTCCCGGGCCCTGCCGTGCCTGATCGAGGCGGGCTCGTCGGCCGAGTCGGGCCGGGGACTTGCCCCGGTCCACCGCCTGACCGGCGGGCACTGGGGCGCGAGCCTGGAGGCGCTCGGCAAGACCATCCATGCGGATCTGCGCACCCGCTCTCCTGGTCCGGGGTAAGGCCCGCCAGTGCCCCGGTGCGCCGGGGCGGCCCTCTACTCCTTCCGGGCTCCGGGAGGGCACCATCACAGCGACGACAAGGGAGGTCGGCATGGACCACGACGGAGGTCACGGCGGCGGAGGCTCGGGCGGCGGTGGCAGCGAGGGGGACGGGCACCCGGGCACCCCGTGGACGCCGCCCTCGGACCCGCCGAACCCCGACGGCAGCACGCCGCCCGGTGACGGAGGCCACCGCAAGTGACCAGCACCGCGCAGAAGGAGGGCCGCCCCGCACCG
>NZ_JBSGFD010000406.1:0-2814 GCF_053603215.1 Kitasatospora sp. NPDC004240
GCGTCTTCGCCCGGCGCGGCGGCCGACGCCGCCGTGGCCCGGATCCTGGCGGCGACCGTCCGCCCTGCGCCCGGCGCGCCGCGCGGGGTGGTCGTCGACTCGCCGCCCGGCGCGGGCAAGTCGACCCTGGTGGTGCGCGCCGCCAAGGAGCTGGTCGCCGCCGGCGAGCGGCTGATGATCGTCGCCCAGACCAACGGCCAGGTGGACGACCTGGTCGGCCGACTCGCCGAGAAGGCACCGGAGCTGACGATCGGACGGCTGCACGCCGCGGACGCCCGGCCGGCGCCCGAGGTGCTGCGGCACGCCAACGTCACCGCCTCGGACAAGGTGGCCGCCTTCGCCGAGCACGACGTGGTGATCTCCACCTCGGCCAAGTGGCAGTGGGTGAAGGCCGAGGCGCCGTGGCGGCACGCGATCGTCGACGAGGCGTACCAGATGCGCTCGGACGCGCTGCTGGCGGTGGCCCGGCTGTTCGAGCGGGCGCTGTTCGTGGGAGACCCCGGCCAGCTGGACCCGTTCACCGTGGTCGGCACCGAGCAGTGGGCGGGCCTGTCGTACGACCCGTCCAGCAGCGCGGTGGTCACGCTGCTCGCCCACAACCCGGGGATCGAGCCGCACCGCCTGCCGGTCTCCTGGCGGCTGCCGGCCAGCGCGGCCCCGCTGATCTCCGGCGCCTTCTACCCGTACACGCCGTTCCGCTCCGGCACCGGGCCGGGCGAGCGCCGGCTGACCCCGGCCACCCGGGCGGACGGTTCGGCGCTGGACGCGGCGATCGACCGGGCCGCCGAGCACGGCTGGGCGCTGCTGGAGCTGCCGGCCCGGCACACCGTACGGACCGATCCGCAGGCGGTGGCCGCGGTGGCCGCCACCGTGCGCCGGCTGCTGGAGCGCGGGCTGACCGCGCACTCGGAGCAGGGTTCGGCGCCGGTCTCGCCCGCCCGGATCGCGGTCGGCACCGCCCACCGGGACCAGGCGGCGGCCGTCCGGGCGGCACTGGTGAAGGCGGGCGTGCCGGTGGACCACGCGGCCGGGCCGGCCGTCACCGTGGACACCGCCAACCGGCTGCAGGGCCGGGAGTACGACGTCACGGTGGTGCTGCACCCGCTGTCCGGGCGCCCCGACGCCACCGCCTTCCACCTGGAGACCGGGCGGCTGTGCGTGCTGGCCTCGCGGCACCGGCACGCCTGCATCGTGGTGGCCCGGGCGGGCATCGCGGAGCTGCTGGACGAGCACCCGTCCACCGAGCCGGTGCAGCTGGGCGTCACGGTCAAGTTCCCGGACGGCTGGGAGGCCAACCATCAGGTGCTCCACCACCTGTCCGGGCACCGGGTCCGTCTCTAGGCCCCGGGAAAGAGGCTCCGGGAAACGGCCCGGGACGCGGGCGTGACGGCCCCGATACGCGCCGGGGGCGTGCACCCGGGGAATAGCGCCCGCGAACGCACCGTTCCGTTACCGGCTGCCGCCGCGCGACAATGGACGACGGCCACAACCGGTCGGCGCAGCCCCCCGCGGGCCGTCGTCCGCCCCTCACCGAGCACCCGGAGGTGTCCGTCCATGCCCGACTCCCACCCGAAGGCGTCCGACCAGCGCGGCCCCGCCGCACCGGCCGGTGCGGGCGAGGGCGCCCCGGATGCCCACGCCCGTCGGCGCCGGCCGGCCCAGCTGCTGTTCGAGCCGCAGGCCGCCGAGCCGGAGTCGGAGCGCTTCTTCGACCTGGAGTCGATCGAGGACCCGGCGGAGCTGCTGCGCCGGTCGACCGAGCTGGCGCTGGCCTTCCGGGCCGCGGCCGAGCGGGCGACCGACTTCCAGGCGGTGGCCGCCGCCCAGCTCGCCGACACCCGCCGCTTCGACGCGCTCTCCGAGCACGAGATCGCCGACCGGGCGGACTGGACGCCGGACTACGCCGCCAAGATGATCGAGTACGGGCGCGGACTGCTCCGCCCGCGCCGCCACGAGGACTGATCCCGACCCCGGAGCACCCCGGCCCTCGAACACCCGGCCCCGAGCACCCCGGACGGATCGGCACGGCGCAGGGCCGGCGGCACCTGGCCACTGGCATATGCCGCGGGGCAGGGTACGCGGCCCGGCACACCCCTGTCCGGCGAACCGGGTTTTCCCTCCCGGACACCCGCCGGAGGCGCCAGGCTGCTCCGCGTGGACATCTGGACGTATCAGTCGGTGGAGTACGTCACCGTGGCGGGCGAGGCGTGGCTGGCCTCCGCCAGCGAGTACCCGCGCAGCATGCGCGCGCTCTGGGAGTCGCGCCCGTGGTCGCCCTCGGTGCTGCCCTGCGGCCGGGCCTTCGACGTGATCAGCATGCCGTCGCTGTTCGGCCGCAAGGTGCTGGACGAGCTGTGGGCCTCCGGCCCCGGCTGCGGCCCGGTGGCCGCGTACCGGGGGCGGACCCTGCTGTTCGTCCAGCCGGGCGCGGCGCCCCGGCTGCGGCGGCTGCTGGCCTGGGAGGAGTGGGCGCGGGACGTCCCGCCGCTGCTCTGCCACGGGAAGGGCGACGCGGTGACGGTGCCGCCGGTGCAGCGGATGCTGCACGCGCCGGAGTCCCCGGGTCTGGGCGCCGGCCGGTGGATCGTGGCTCCGGACACCCGGGAGCCGTGGCTGCCGGGCGCCTCGGTGGTGCTCTGGGCCTGCGTCCGGGCGGCCCGCGAGCCCGTTCCGGTATTCGATTTTGGCCGGGCCAGCGGCCACTGCTAGAGTCTTGTCTGTCAGCAGGCGCCGCTAGCTCAGTTGGTTAGAGCAGCTGACTCTTAATCAGCGGGTCCGGGGTTCGAGTCCCTGGCGGCGCACAGACAGCCGGAA
>NZ_JBSGFD010000407.1:0-2812 GCF_053603215.1 Kitasatospora sp. NPDC004240
CCCAGCGGAATACACTCTGTCCCTACCCGACGCTCGTCCGATCGCGCCGCCCCCGTCGGCGGCGCACGCCCACGGTGATGCAGCTGGAGGCCGTCGAGTGCGGGGCGGCGGCGCTCGCGGCCGTGCTCGGCGCGCACGGCCGCCAGATCTCCCTGGAGGAGCTGCGGGTGGCCTGCGCGGTCTCCCGGGACGGCGCGCGGGCCTCCTCGATCGTGCGGGCGGCGCGCTCCTACGGGATGGAGGCGCGGGGCCTGCAGACCGATCTGGGCGGGCTGGCCACCGTCCCGCTGCCGGCGGTGCTGTTCTGGGAGTTCAACCACTTCGTGGTGTACGAGGGCCCGGCCGGCCGCACCGGCCGGGGCGGGCACTGGATCAACGACCCGGCCACCGGCCGGCGCCGGATCTCCACCGCCGAGCTGGGCGCCTCGTACACCGGGATCGCCCTGACCTTCCGGCCCGGGCCGGACTTCCGCCGCGGCGGCGCCTGTCCCCGGGTGTTGCGCGAGCTGGTCGCCCGGTGCCGGGACCGCCGGGCGCTGGCCCTGGTCCTGCTGGCCGGGGTGCTGCTGGTGCCGGCCGGCGTCGCCGTGCCGGCCGCCGTCCGGGTGCTCGTGGACGGCGTCCTGGCGGGGCGTCCGGACGACGACTCGGTCGGCGCGGCGCTCCGGTCGCTGCTGGCGCTGGCGGCGGCCCTGGCCGGGCTGACCTGGCTGCAGCAGCGCCAGCTGCTGAACGCCGAGTCGGCCACCACCGTGGACACCGGCGCGGGCTTCGTCCGCCGGCTGCTGCGGCTGCCCACGGGCTTCTTCGGGCAGCGCGATCCGGCCGACCTCGCCGGGCGGCTGGCGATGAACGAGGACGCCGCGCAGGTGCTGGCCCGGGACGTGGTCGCGGCGGCGATCAGCACCGCGCTGATCCCGCTGTACGCGCTGCTGCTCTGGCGGCACGACCCCGCGCTCACCGCCCTCTGCCTCGGCTTCGCGGTGCTGGACGTGGCCCTGCTGCACCTGGTGCTGCGCCGGCGGCGGGACGGCGTGGCCCGGCTGCGGGCCGACCGCGCCGCGCTGACCGCGGCCTCGTTCAACGGGCTGCGCTCGATCGAGACGCTCAAGGCGAACGGCTGGGAGGGCCACCACTTCGCCCGCTGGTCGGGCCTGCAGGCGACGCTGCTGACCGGCGCGCAGCGGATCGGCGCCCAGGGCGCCCTGCTGACGGCCGGGGTCACGCTCTCCGCCGGGCTCGGCGGGGCACTGCTCCTGCTGGTCGGCGGGCTGCGGGCGGTGGACGCGCGGCTGACCGTGGGCACGCTGGTGGCCTTCCAGGCGCTGGCCGCCGGGTTCACGGCGCCGGTCGCCCAGCTGGTCAGGTTCGGCCCGCGGGTCCAGGACCTGGCCGCCGACCTGGAGCGGCTGCGGGACGTCGAACGCCACCCCGAGGACCCGGTGTTCGCCCGGCCGGCGCCGCCCCCGGACGCCCCGGCCGGCCCGCCCGCGGGCGAACTGCGGCTCGACGGCGTCGGTTTCTCGTACCACCCGCAGGGCGAGCCGCTGCTGCGGGACATCTCCTTCCGGGCCCGGCCCGGCGAGCGGATCGCGCTGGTCGGCGCCACCGGCAGCGGCAAGTCGACCGTCGGACGCCTGATCGCCGGCCTGTACGCGCCCACCGCCGGCCGGGTCACCCTGGACGGCGTCGACTGCCACCGGCTGCCCAGGGCGGCCCGGGCCGCCGGCCTCGCCGTGGTCGACCAGGACGTCCTGCTCTTCGGCGGCACCGTCCGCGACAATCTGACGCTCTGGGACCCGACCGTGCCCGACGAGACCCTGCTCGCCGCGCTGCGCGACGCCGACGTCCTCCGGGAGGTGATGGAACGGCCCGGCGGGCTGGACGCCGTGGTCGCCGACGGCGGCCGCAACTTCTCCGGCGGCCAGCGCCAGCGCCTGGAGATCGCCCGGGCGCTGGTCGGCTCGCCCGCCCTGCTGGTCCTCGACGAGGCGACCAGCGCGCTGGACGTCGAGACCGAGCGGACCGTCGACCTGAACCTGCGCCGGCGCGGCTGCGCCTGCGTGATCATCGCCCACCGGCTCTCCACGGTCCGGGACAGCGACCGGATCCTCGTCCTGGACCGCGGCCGGATCGTCCAACGCGGCCGGCACGACGAGCTGATGGCGGTCGCCGGGCACTACCGCGACCTGGTCCTGGAGGGATGACGATGACGCTGAGGACCTCGGTCACCCCGGCCGCCCGCACCACGGTGCTGGCCGGCGGCGACCGGACGTGGACGGTGGAGACCGGCGAGGCGCACGTGTTCGCCGGACGCCCGGGGCCGGACGGCGCCGGGGTGCGGGGGCGGCTGCACTTCGTCACCCGCCTGACCGCCGGACAGGCCCTGTCCGGCACCGATCCGGCGGACGGCTGCGTGCTCGTCCTCCAGACCCTGCCGGGCGGCCGCGTCCGCACCGCCGCGACCGGTGACCCCGACACCGTGCCCCTCCCGGCCCTGCTCGCCGGCCTCGCCGTCCTCCGCACGGCACTGCCCGAACGGGCGGCGCCCGCCGACCGGATGGTTCTGCCCGACCGGGCGGCGCTCGCCACTCCCGCCGATCGGGCGGCCGTACGGGCGGCGCAGCACCGGGTGGTCGCCGCCCTCGGCGCGTGGATCGAACGCACCGACGCGGCGGGAGCGCACCGGTGGGCGGAGCGCCGGGCCGCCGCCCGGCACGCCGAGGCACAGGCCGAACACCTCCTGCGCACCCTGCCCGCACCCGACGCCCGACCCGCCGACCCGGCACCCGACGCCCGACCCGCCGCGGCC
>NZ_JBSGFD010000408.1:0-2803 GCF_053603215.1 Kitasatospora sp. NPDC004240
ACGGTGTACTGGTACTGCGCGCCGTGAGGCGCTTCGTTGTATCCCCGGTTCAGCCGGGATGAACTTGGAGGGGGGTTCCTGGGTCACCTGACTTACCTGAATGCGAAAGCGCGAGGGGACAACAGCATGTCAGGAAAGCGGTGGCCGCTCGGAGTTGTCCAGAGCGGGGTTCCGCAAGACCCGCGTGATATGGCCAAGACTGGATTGTTTGAAGCCTAATCTCCAGCGGTGAAAGTAGACACCCATCGGAACGACATCTGAAACCGATGCTCTCATCTTGCCTGGGTATGAAATACCTGCTCGGGCAACCTCCGAGGTGAGAGGCGCCTTCCAATGAGGAAGGCAAAGGGGATGAGTGGGCGGCCTACGTCATGCTCGACACGTACAACGAAGACGTACCACGGGATCGCCTAAGGGGCGCGAGCCCTATGGCGACGGAGTGTCCGTAGTAGTCGCAGGAGTAACGACCTGCCGGGGAGGCCGGGAAAGCCGGCCGCAGGGCGAAGGGACATAGGTGATCAAGACGTCCATTGCGGGGAGGTATGCGTAATGCAGAACGCCAAAACGGTGCTGGACGTCATTCGGGAACGCGGCAGGCGTGGCCTGCCACTGGAAAGACTATATCGGCAACTGTTCAATCCACAGCTGTTCCTCATGGCCTACGGCCGAATCCACGCCAACAGGGGTGCGATGACACCAGGGCCGACTGGGGAGACCGTGGACGGCATGTCCCTGGCGAAGGTCGAGACGATCATCCAAGCCCTACGAACGGAGTCGTTCCGATGGACGCCGGTCAGGCGGGTCTACATCGAGAAGAAGGGGTCCACGAAGAAGCGCCCGCTCGGCCTGCCGACCTGGTCGGACAAGCTGGTCGCCGAGGTGGTTCGCCTGCTGTTGGAGGCCTACTACGACGTCCAGTTCTCCGACCGCTCCCACGGCTTCCGCCCCGGAAGGGGCTGCCACACCGCGCTGCGTGACGTGGTGAAGTACTGGACCGGAACGCGATGGTTCATCGAGGGAGACATCTCCGACTGCTTCGGCAGCCTGGATCACGAGATCATGCTCGCGACCCTCGGAGAGAAGATCCACGACAACCGGATGCTGCTACTGATCGAGCGCATGCTCAAGGCCGGATACCTGGAGGACTGGAAATGGAACGCCACGCTGAGTGGCGCGCCGCAAGGCGGGGTGGCCTCACCGGTCCTCTCGAATATCTACCTCGACCGTCTCGATCAGTTCGTTGAACAGAAGCTACTGCCGGAATTCAATCGAGGAGACAGCCGGAAGCGACTACCTGAATACCACCGAATCGGCTCCCGGATCTTCTGGGCAAAACAGCGCGGAGATCGCGTTGAGGCGCGGCGGTTGCGACTGATGAAACGCAGCATACCGAGCGCCGACCCGAACGATCCGGAGTTCCGACGCCTTCGGTACGTCAGGTATGCCGATGACTGGCTCCTCGGGTTCGCCGGGCCGAAGCACGAAGCAGAGGAGATCAAATCGAGGATGCGAAACTTCCTGCGAGACGAACTCAAGCTGGAACTCTCCGCGTCCAAGACACTGATCACACACGCCACCAACCAGGCGGCGCGTTTTCTCGGCTACGAGATCAAAGCCCAACGATGTGACACGAAGCTGACCGGCGTCCGCCGGTCAGCAAACGGCATCATCGGGCTCTTCGTGCCACGGCAAGTAGTCCGGCAGCGCAGTGCGATGTACATGAGCGGCGGGAAACCGGCACCACGCGGAGTGCTCCACCACGACAGCGATTTCTCGATCGTGGCGGCGTACCAGGCTGAGTACCGTGGACTCGTCCAGTACTACCTCCTCGCCCAGGATGTCTCCCAACTGGCCCGGCTCCGCTGGGTCATGGAGACCTCCCTGCTCAAGACCTTGGCCGGGAAGCACAAGTCCTCCGTCACGAAGATGGCCCGCCGCTACAAGGCGACCATCGACACGCCGGTCGGACCCCGAGAGTGCTTGCAAGTCACGGTCGAACGCGGTGGCGGTAGGAAGCCGTTGGTGGCCCGCTTCGGCGGGATCCCACTTCAGCGGCAGCGCACAGCGGTATTGGCCGACGAAAGGCCGCGGGAGCCGAACCACGTCAGCGGAGTTGAACTGCTGAAGCGGCTCCTGGCCGACGAGTGCGAGATGTGCGCATCACGCCGTGGACTCGAAGTCCATCACATCCGCAAGCTCGCCGACCTCAAGCGGCCGGGCCGGCCCGAAGCACCGGTGTGGATCAAGCTCATGGCAATGCGGCGCCGCAAGACCCTCGTGGTCTGCCAGCCCTGTCACCAGGATATCCACGCAGGTCGGGCCACCTCCTCCACCCGAAAACGACCGCTGGAGAGCGGTGTGCTGGGAAACTAGCCCGCACCGTTCGGGAAGGGGCCGTCGGAAAAGGACCCGCACCACGGGCACCTCGTCGGCGGCCTACTTCACTCACCTGGTGGCACGACGACGGCACCGTCGAGCGCATCCACGACGCCCTGCGCGGTAAGGTCCGCGAAGCCGACGGCCGCGACGCGGAGCCGAGCGCGGGTCTGATCGACTCGCAGTCCGTCCGCACCGCCGACACCGTCCCCGCCGCCACCAGGGGCTTCGACGCCGGCAAGAAGGTCAAGGGCCGCAAGAGGTTCATCGTCACCGACACCCTCGGCCTGCTCCTGGCCGTCCACGTCGTCGCGGCAAGCATCCAGGACCGCGACGGTGCGAAGCGGCCGCTGCTGTGGACTCGGCTCGACCACCCCAGCGTCAAGAAGGTCTGGGCCGACCAGGGCTTCGCCGGCCGCCTGGTCGA
>NZ_JBSGFD010000409.1:0-2794 GCF_053603215.1 Kitasatospora sp. NPDC004240
CAGCCGCAACGCTTCCTGCGCCGACGGCGACAAGTGTCGCGCGTCCCCCACCGGTTCAGTCACGCGGTGTTCAACGACCCAGAACCCCTACCGCTTCGGATCAATAACTTCGCGGCATTGGACGATCACCTGCTACCGATCAAGGCCCAGACCAGCACGAGTACCCCAGTCGCGACCCATGCCAGCCCCGTGACCTGCAGCTTCAAGTTGAAACGAGCTCATTGAGGAGATGCTGGAAACCAGCCATCCTGCCCTGGTCCAGTACCGCCTACCCACCACCGGCGAAATCGCCCCCCCCCTGCTTCAGATCGCCAAGTCCAGGCCGGCCGAGCACGGCCTGCCGTTCTCCGCGCTGGTGAACGTTACCTTGGCGATCTTCGCCACGGGCATGTGCTGGGCGGACGGCCGCACCGTTTGGGCTCGCCGCCAGGTCACCACCGAACCGGTGCCCCGGGCGGACGATCCGCAGCAGTCGTCTGCCTTCGTCGTCATCGATCTCCCGGACCCGCACCTGTTCATCCACGTGATCATTCTGACCGCCCGGAGCTGCTGTTCGCAGCATCCGGGCGACTCGTCACGAGAGGGCCGACCGTGGCCGACTAGCCTCGCGACATCGGCTGGCCGGAGGCGGATGTCAGAGCGCACATCTTGCTGGATCCGCCGCCGCTCAGGTACCCGTTGTAGACCCAGCCGATGCTCGCACCGCCGCGGTTGCGGACCCAGGTCCAGGTGTTGTTGTAGTCGTTGAGGACGAAGCAGTCGTACTGGACCTCGGCGCCGGGCGACAGGTAGGCCACGGTGGCGCACGACCCGTAGGGCCCGGTGTGCACGGCCGCGCTCGTGGACTTGATCACCTTGCCGTAGGTGGAGGTCTGCTGCTGGTGCGGCCAGGCCAGGTTGCCGCAGGTGACGCCGGCGACCTGGCCGGACGTGGTGGCGGTGGCCACGGCCGGTGCGGCCGTGGCGCCCAGGGCGAGCGCGGCACCGACCGCGGTGACCGCAAGGACACGACGAATACGCATGAACGCCTCCATGGGTTGCTTCCCGATCCCGGCGGATCTGCCGGACCCGGGGGCCGCCGGTCCTGCCCCGGCGGCCTTGGAAGCCATCCTGATGGCGCCGGCATGCGGGGCCCAAACCCTTTCGGCCGTCGCCGAAACCCCTGTGGTGAGGCCCACTTGAAGAAACCGGCCGCGACCGGAGACGATGGCGGCCGGGAAGGTGGGCATCCGAACGAACCCCCGGGAGGCCATCACGTGCTGCGCATCACGTTCACACCGCAGGACCTCGCCAGGACCCGGATCGCCGCGACGTGGGGCCCGCTCGGCGAGACGCTTTTCGCCCTGACGGCCCTCCAACAGCCGCACAGCCGGGCGATGTTCGGCGGATGGCGGCAGAAGGTCCACGCCGGCTCCATCGCCCGCGTGCACCCGGCCTCGGCCCTCTTCCAGGAGACGGTCCTGGACCTGTTCACCGTCACCGGAGCCGCGTCCTCCGTCGAGGAGGGGATCGAGGCGCTGCGCGCGGCACCGGCGGACCGGCTCCGCGCCGAACTCGCGGGGGCCGTCGAGGCGCGGGCCCGCTATTCGCGCTGCACCGATCCCTGGGCGGGCACGGCGTGGGGCGACATCGCCCACGACCGCGCGGACCGTGAGGAACTGCTGACGTACCTGCAGAACGTCCACCGCGCTGCCGTGGCCCCCCACTGGCAGCGCATCCTGCCCCGCCTGCGGGCCGAACAGGCCACGCACGCCCTCCGGCTCGCCCAACACGGAACCGAGGCGATGCTTGCCGGACTGCCACCCGAATTCCGTTGGAAGAGACCGACGTTGGAGATCGGCCGGGGCGCCCTCACCGGCACCGTCGAACTGCGCGGCCGGGGCCTGCTACTGGTCCCGTCCGCCTTCTGCCAGACCAGGCCGATCGCCTACACCGACCCGGCGGACGAGCAGGTACCCGTCCTGCTCTTCATCCCCGTCATACGTAGCGTGTCCGACGCGGCAGCCCTGCTGACGACGCCCCGTCACGGGACCGACAGCGCTCTGTCCGCGCTCCTGGGCCGCACCCGCGCCCGGACCCTCCAGGCCATCGGTGACGGCCCCTGCACCACCGGCGGACTCGCCGAACGGATCTCCACATCCGCACCGACCGCCAGCGAGCAGGCCACCGTCCTGCGCCGGGCCGGCCTCGTCACCACCGTCCGCCAGGGCAGCGCAGTCCTGCACACCCTCACTCCGCTGGGCAGCGCCCTGCTCAACGGCCATGCCCTTCCGGAGGGCGGCTGATCCGGGTCGCGCCGAACTGCGACGGCGTGGAGCCGGCCATGGCCCACGACGACGTGACCGGTGGGCGAGGGTGGCTTCGAACCACCTCAGCCGAAGCGGGGGGCTTTCGCCGGGTTTTGTCCTCGGCGGGCTTGGTTTTCTTTGATCGTTTCAGCCCGTTCGACCGTCCTCCGACGTCGTGACGTGCGGCCCGCTGCTTGTTCTTCGAACCAGGAGGCCGTCCCGGGCCCGGTCGGAGGGATCCGTACTCGCGGGAGTGGACGTGAGGATCGAAGCCACGTACACCGCACGTGCGGTGGTGTGCCCGATGGCCGGCGACCTGGAGCCGGCCATTCCCAAGGTCCGCACCGGCGGCTTCTTCCCCAGCCTGCTCGAGCGCCGGCGCCGCATCGACCAGGCCCTCTACGCGGTCATCATGGAGGCCTACCTCCTGGGCGTGTCCACCCGCTCGGTCGACGACCTGGTCAAAGCCCTCGGCGCGGACACCGGCATCTCCAAGAGCGAGGTCT
>NZ_JBSGFD010000410.1:0-2701 GCF_053603215.1 Kitasatospora sp. NPDC004240
CAATGCTCCGCAGTGGCTCCCTCCTCCGCCTTGCGATGCACGCACCCCAACGCCGCGGCCTATCCGACAAGATCCACAAGACACGCCCTAGCCCCGTCGGGCCCGGCCGGACCGTCCGTTCAGGCGGCCGTCGCGGTGACCTGGGCGGGCAGCCAGGCGGCCAGCTCGCGGACGTCCGAGCCGCGCAGCCCCAGCGCCAGCATCAGGGTGGCCTGCGGGGTCGGCTCGAAGGGCCCCCGCAGCAGCGCCATCCCGGCCTGCTCGGGCGTGCGGTCGGCCTTGCGCTGGTTGTCCTCGGCGCAGGCGGCCACGGTGTTCAGCCAGCTGTCGGCGCCACCGCGCGACTTCGGCTGGAGGTGGTCGACGGTGGTGGCCCGCCGCCCGCAGTACGCGCACTGGTGCTGGTCCCGCACCAGGACACCGCGCCGCGACCACGGAGCCTGTTGTCGGAAGGGCACCCGTACGTACCGCTGCAGTCTGATCACCCGCGGGACCGGGACGCTCACGCCCGTACCGCGGACCGTGCGCAGGGGATGCGCCTGCTCGACCACGGCCTTGTCCTGGAGCACCAGGACCACGGCGCGCTGGAGCGACACCGTCGTCAGCGGCTCGTAGCTTGCGTTGAGAACCAGCGTGTTGCGCACCTCGGCACACCCTTCCCACGGGCGTGCCACGGCGGCACGACCGTCATTACACACGTCACTGCCGCCGCACGGCGGTGGAACCACTGTGAAGGGGCTCACGGCCGACGAACAACGGAATTTCCGGTGCCGAGGGGGCCCGTACGGCGACCGCCGGGTTCCCCGCGCGGAAACTCGCTGGCCGGGAGCGCGTACCCTCTACAACGCTGGAGTCGTCCCCGCACCGTGGCCCGACCGAACCGGGCCCCTGCCGGACGTGGACGCCCGATCGAAGGAGAGTCGTGACCGTGACGGACATCGTCGACGAGCTGCGGTGGCGCGGGCTGATCGCCCTGTCCACCGACGAGGACGCACTGCGCAAGGCGTTCGCGGACGGCCCGGTCACGTTCTATTGCGGCTTCGACCCGACGGCCCCGAGCCTGCACCTCGGCAACCTGGTGCAGATCCTCACCATGCGCCGCATCCAGCAGGCGGGGAACCTCCCGCTGGGCCTGGTCGGCGGCGCCACCGGCCTGATCGGCGACCCCAAGCCCACCGCCGAGCGCGTCCTGAACGACCCCGAGACGGTGGCCGGCTGGGTGGAGCGCCTGCGCGGCCAGATCTCGCGGTTCCTGGACTTCGACGGCCCCTACGCGGCCCGCATGGTCAACAACCTGGACTGGACCTCCGGGATGTCGGCCATCAGCCTGCTGCGCGACGTGGGCAAGTACTTCCGCGTCAACAACATGATCGCCAAGGAGGCCGTCGCCCGGCGGCTCAACTCCGACGCGGGCATCAGCTACACCGAGTTCAGCTACCAGATCCTCCAGGGCATGGACTTCCTGGAGCTGAACCGTCGCTACGGCTGCGCCCTGCAGACCGGTGGCAGCGACCAGTGGGGCAACCTCACCGCCGGCACCGACCTGATCCGCAAGGCCGAGGGCAAGTCCGTCCACGCGCTGGCCACCCCGCTGATCGTCAAGGCGGACGGCACCAAGTTCGGCAAGACGGAGTCCGGCACGGTCTGGCTCGACCCCGAGCTGACCACCCCGTACGCCTTCTACCAGTTCTGGCTGAACGCGGACGACCGGGACGTCTCCAACTTCCTGCGGATCTTCAGCTTCCGCTCGAAGGAGGAGATCGAGGAGCTGGAGCGCGAGACCACCGAGCGCCCCGCCGCCCGGCTCGCCCAGCGGGCGCTCGCCGAGGAGCTCACCACCCTGGTCCACGGCGCCGAGCAGTACGAGCGCGCGGTGGCGGCGTCCAAGGCGCTCTTCGGCCAGGGCGACCTCGCCGACCTGGAGGCCCCGACCCTGGCGGCCGCGCTGGCCGAGGTCCCCAAGGCCGAGGTGACCGAACTCCAGCCCGTGGTCGACCTGTTGGTCGCCGTCGGCCTGGCCCCGAGCCGTTCGGCCGCCCGCCGGACGATCAAGGAGGGCGGTGCCTACCTCAACAACGTCAAGGTGACGGACGAGGAGGCGGTGCCGACCGAGTCGGACCTGCTGCACGGTCGCTGGCTCGTCCTGCGCCGCGGCAAGCGCAACCTGGCCGCGGCCGAGCTCAAGTCCTCGGCCGGCTGAGACGCTCAGGACGCTCCGACGTGGCCGGGGTCCGCTGAGGCCGTGGCCTGATACGGAGGGCCGCTGAGCTGCGGCTACGCATCGAGGGGACCGGATCTGGACAGATCCGGTCCCCTGATGTTTGACGCGGCGGTCGGACTGGCCTAGTGTTGGACGAGTCGCTGGAGCGGGTGGGTGCGCGGGATGACCGAGAGGTCGGCCCGGACCAGCCGGAGCGGCCACCACTGAGCGGTAAGTCCTACTTTCACTTCGCAGCCCATTCATTTGGGTTCGTCGGTATCCCCGGCAGCGAATGTGAACGGGGAATTTCGAGTAAAACTCGAAATGCGCTAATGTGAAGGCCGCCGCGGAAAGCGGCCCCGCCAGTCGGGATCAGATGAATGAAGCTCCGGAAAACGGGGCGGAGAACATCTGATAAGCTGGGAACACGAAAGAACGAAGCGCCCGGAGGGCCCGCTGGAAGGCGGTCCGAAGGAAGTGTCCGTTCCTTGAGAACTCAAC
>NZ_JBSGFD010000411.1:0-2636 GCF_053603215.1 Kitasatospora sp. NPDC004240
CGGACACGGCACGCGAGCGGTCATGACAGCACCCCCGAAGAAGTCTCTCCTCACCGATACTGCCGACCTGACCCCATGTCAACAAACCACCGGTAAGGGTGTCAGGGTGGTCCACACCCAACACCCGAGCACAATCCTCCACCAAACTGGCGAACAACCCGGCCGCCGCAGCCGACTGCCCTGCCGCCCCCAGATTGAAGGCACGATCGTGCCGGGCAGTGAGGACAGCGGGTGTCACCACGGCGCCGACGATCTCCGCGTCACCAGAAATCGGTCGGCGCGCCTCCTGCGCGGCCGTCCTCGCCCGGTTGCGGGCAATGGCGACCAGGTCGGCCGAGACAGTGCCCGGCATCCGGCCGACCGGAACCAGATCACCCGCTGATTCAGCGCGACAGCCCGGATGAGCACCGCCACCCGCTCGGGCCGTGCCGGCCCCGGGCCGTGCCCGGCACGGCCCGGAAGGAACACCGGTCCCGGCAGACGCGGTCCCACGCGTTTGGATCCGCCGGTTCGATCGCGCCGGCACCGGTTGTTTCCGGACGACCCCGGTGACGGGGCGACCTGCGGCCCGCGGCCGCGGTGCGCGAGGCCCGCCCGACGCAACCGGCGAGCGAAGCCATGTGGGCCGGCCGGGGACCTTCACCGGCGCACCCTGGCCGGCCACCCGGATTGCATGGGCGCACCGGGCAGCCGTTCTGCCGTCCGGTCGGCCGCCGCCGTGAGCGCCATGCTGTGGTTCTGCTACAACCGCGGATACCTGCGCGGCCCCGACCGGCGACAGCACCTCACCCGCCTGCCTGTGGTCGGGCAGCCGCTGCTGGAGCAGGGCCGCACCGCGCTGCTGGAACACGCCAGTCTCGGTGACTCGCTCATCGTGGTGGAAGCGCCGGCCTTCCCGAACGAGGAGCAGCTGGCCGCCCGCTACCTCGCCCGGTGCGGAGAGCCTCTGGCCCCGGGAGAGCTTCGGGACTCGCCCGCGGCGGCCACCGGATCCCGGCCACCCGACTCAGGCGGGAGGTGAGCCCGTACGGCGCCTTCGTCCGCAGTCCCGGAGGCCTGTGGACCGTAGGGCGCCCAGCAGCCGGATAACCCGACGCGGCGTGGCGGCCAACACCGCACTTCGAAAAGGCGACCAAGGTCGTCCGCCTGCCCGAGCAACGCCGGTGACATCATGCGCTGGTGTTCTATCCAGACCTCACGCCCTACAGCTACCTCGACCACGGCCGGGACACCTTCACCGATCTGACAACCGGCTACCGCTTCGTCAGCTTCAAGGCCCCCTACGAGCGGATCAACATCGGCTGGCTCGACACGAGAGAGCCCTGGACCGCCGGAGACGTCCCAGCGGCCTTCGCCGGGAAGCTCCAGGCCCTCCTCGCGGTCCAGGCCGTCAACGAGTGCCTCGGCCATCACGACTGCGACCTCTGCCCGGACCTCGCCCCGACAGACGAGCAGACCTGGCGGCGGCCCGGCCACGTCCGCGCATGCAGCGGGAACGGAGAAATCCGCGTGCCGGCAGAGCAGGGGACCGCCTTCGCGGCCCCACGGCTGATCGGGCACTACGTGCTGGACCACGGCTACCAGCCACCGCAGGCCTTCATCGACGCGGTCCTCGCCTTCGACCTAGACTGCCACTCAGAACCCGGCTGGGCCCACTTCCCCTGGATCCCGCCGGACGCGGAGGTTCTCGATGAGTGAGCACGAGAGCAGCGCCAGCGCCGACACCCTGATCGCTGCTTCGCCTCGACACTCGAACAAGCGCTCCGGGCGCCCTGCTGCCCTACCCACGCGGACCGGGGTGAGAAGATCAACCCGGCTCCCGGGCTTCCTCATTGCCTGCCCGGGAGCCACCTGCATGTCCGCACGGCACCCTGTCAGCACCGTCCGGGCAACAGCACGGCACTGACCCAGCGGTCTCGCCGCAGGGGACGGCTACCAGGGCGCCCTGGCGCGGGCACGCCGCCCGCCGGCCGGAACCGATGCCTCGGAGTCGGTGCGGGCCCGCACCAGCAGGGCGGCGGCGCGGCGCAGGTGGCGGCAGACGACGGGCAGCAGGGTGGCGCGGAAGCGGTCGGCGCTCTGCAGTTCGGCGGCTGCCTCCTGCAGGAGGACGGCGGTGGTACGGATCGGTTCGCCGTGCCCGCTCGCCCGGTACTCCCCCGCCAGGACAAGCACGGTGTCGGCGAGCTCGCCGATGCCGGGATCCTCCAGCTTGTCGGCGCCGAAGTACACCAGCAGGGGCACCAGTTGGGCCAGCAGATCATCCCTGCGCCTCGTCCACCACATGCTCACACCGGGATCATGCCTCACCACATGACGTGTGGGGCCGGAAACCGGCCACCTCCCAGCGGCGTCGGCGGGTGGGCGAACGGTCCGGCGAGGGGCGGGGCGGCCCGCTGCGGAGACCGGCCGCCCAGGTTCGGCGAGCCTGCGGACGGTCCGGATGCCGGGGAGGCGGCGGGCCAAACGGTGCGCCGCAGGGTGCAGCCGGCGGTCGCCCTCATGTGGGGTGCCGGGGCGGCGCCCGGTTCGACGATCGGGCGCCGGCCGAGGACGCCCGGTCGGACGGGCCAGTCCCACCGGCCCGTGGTCTACCCCCGCGTGGAGGGCCGGGGGGACCCCCGGGGAGGCCGCAG
>NZ_JBSGFD010000412.1:0-2635 GCF_053603215.1 Kitasatospora sp. NPDC004240
GTGGTCCGGGACACCGCGGCCGATCCCCTGCGCGCCGCGGCCGCGGTGGACGAACTGGCCCGGCTGGGCGTGGCCGCGCTGGCGGGCGAGTACCACAGCGTCGTCGCCCGCGCCGTCGCCGCCCGGGCCGACGCCCTCGGCCTGCCGTTCCTCTGCTCGTCGGCGGTGCTCGACGCGCTCACCGACCGGCCGACGGAACGGGTCGCGCGCATCGCCCCGGCGCAGTCCCACGGCTGGCGGATCTACGCGGACTTCCTGCTCGGCGCGGGACACCGCCGGATCGCCGTGGCGGCCGACCCGAGCGTCTACTGGGCGTCCGGCAGCCGCATCCTGCGCGAGCACCTCGCTCCCCGCGGCGGCACCGTCGTCGGACTCGACATGCGCGAACTCACCCCGTCGGCCGTCTGCGACACGCTCGCCGCCGAGGGCGCGACGGCGCTCCTCCTGCTGGTCGGCCACCCGGAGCCGGCCGTGCCGATCGTCCGGGCCGTCCGCCGGGACCCACGTCTCGCCGGGGTCCTGCTCGGCGCCCCGGCCGGGCAGCCGGAGTTCGCCGAATGGGCGGACCTGCTGGGGGCCGACGGCGCCGCGGTCCCGTTCCTGCGCTACCTGCCGGAGCGCCTCACCCCGCTCGGCGTCCGCGTCGGGGCGGCCCTGCGCGAACGGCTCGCCGGGGAGCCCTCCTTCGTCGCCTTCGAGGGGTACGACACCATCGCCGTCCTCGCCGAGGTGCTGCGTTCCCACGGCACCGACCGGGCCCGGATCGCCGGCTCCTGGCCGCACGTCGTCGTCGAAGGCACCCGCGGGACGATCCGGTTCAGCCGCACGCCGGGCATCGGCGTCCGGCAGTGGGCCTGGCCGCCGGTCCAGGTCGTCGACCGGGATCCGGCACGACCCGATCGCTTCCGGGTGCTCCACTCCGGCTGAAGTCGTTCACGGTCGGCACCGTGGTGCAACTCGCCTTCGCGGTGGGCATGCAGGGCTTCGGCGACCTCACGGCCCCCCGGCGGGCCGCACGCGATGTCGAGGAACACCGCACGGCTCGCGCACCCGCGCGGGCCGGGCGCTCCTAGGCTCCTGTCCCGCAGGCATCGGTCGTGATCGCCGGGGCCGCCGGCACCTGGAGGCGGCCCCTATATCGGGGGAGGCGATCACGACCGATGGCCCCTCGGAGAGGGTCACCCTGAGGATCGGTACGGCACCGATGATCATCGGGCCACCGTCGTGAGGACGGGTTCGCGGCGGCGGGCCCGTCCAGCGGAGCCGGCTCGGGTCGGATTTACCGGACCGATCGTCAGATCGACTGCACCAGAAGACCGTTCAGCCGGACCGGGCCGTCGGCCGGGGCTCCGCCGATGTCAGCGGTGAGCCCTGAGGTAAGGGTGAACGTTCTCGTCACCACTGTGATTTCGACATTCTCGAACATCAGGGAGGCAACGCGTGTCCGTTGACGGGTTCAAGCTGCTGGCCGAGGCGCACGAGTACCTGCTGGCCGCGGTACGGGGGGTTCCCGAGCAGGCCTGGGGCGCGAAGACGCCGTGCAGCGATTGGACGGTCCGCCAGGTCCTGAACCACGCGCGGCTCGACCAGCAGGCACTGGTCATGCAGATCACCGGGGAGCCGCTGGCGGGTGACCCCTTCTCGCCCGAGGACGCGCCGGCGTCCGACGGCCCGGGGGCCGTGGCGCAGCTGGAGGCGGTGCTGGACGCCGCGCTGACGGCGTGGGAGTCGGTGCGGGAGGCCGAGAGCGTGCCGACGCCGATGGGCCCCATGCCCGCGAACGCCGGCACCGCGGTCGCCGCGCTCGACGCCGCCGTCCACGCGTGGGACATCGCCCGGGCGACCGGCCAGAACCTGCCGCTCACGGAGTCCGTGGCCGAGCGGCTGGAGGGCGCCGCCGATCAGACCGTCGACTTCGTCCGCGACAACTTCGGCAAGTACGGCCCGGTGGTCGATGTCCCCGCCGACAGTTCCCGCGCCGACCGGCTGCTCGCCTTCACCGGCCGCGACCCCCGTTGGCAGGGCTAGACGGTTCGTTCGGATCATCCGCTCGTCGGCCGGGGCCCGGAGAGGGGCCCCGGCCGGAGCCGGCGGACGGCGCACTCGGAGCACGCCCATCAGCAGGCAGGCGTGCGGTCCGTTCACCTGCCCGCCGGGCTCCTGCTCCAGCCTCGCGGTGACGACGAGTCCGGCCTGCTCCAGCAGGCCGACTGTGTGTTCCAGGGGGCAGGAGATACGACTCGCAGGACACCGGATGGCCATAGCCCCGGGTCGGCCGAACCGAAGTTCGACCTCGTTCAGTCGAGCTCGACGTAGGCGACCAGGACGATCGTGCCGAGCACGGTGGAGACGTAGGCGATCCGGGCGCCGTCCTTGGCGTACTCCTGGACCGGGCTGTCGGGGCGCATTCGGACGCCGGCGGTCGTGGGGTTCAGAGCGATGATGTCCAGGTGCCTGTCGAGGCGGGCGACGGTGGTGTCGTCCATCGCGGCGAGCTGGCGTTCTGCGACCTCGTGGAAGGTGATGACCGCGCGGCGCGGCGGACGGTGGTCAGGCAACGCTCTGCTCACCCGTGCTCGGGAGGGGTGCCCGGCCGGCCTCGATGGCGTCCCGGGTGCGGCCGGGGCGCGGGTCG
>NZ_JBSGFD010000413.1:0-2629 GCF_053603215.1 Kitasatospora sp. NPDC004240
GCCCCGGCGACCCTGCAGCCCGGGGCCGGAGACGGCACCCCCGCCGGCCGGGCCGGCCGCCGGCGGGCCACCGCCCGCGGACACGGCGCCCCTGGTGGACGGGCCCTCGACCCCTTGGTGGACGGGCCCCCTCGACCCCCGTACGACGGAAGTGACAGCATGAGCAGAGCCCACGACACCAACCCGGACCCCCGTCCCCCCACCCCTGGCCCGTCCGGCGCCACCGGCGTGCGACAGCTCTCCAAGCGGTTCGGCGCGGTACGGGCGCTCGACGGTGTCACCCTCGACTTCCCGGCCGGCCGGGTCACGGCCCTCATGGGCGAGAACGGCGCCGGGAAGTCCACCCTCCTCAAGATCCTCACCGGCGACCACCAGCCGACCGGGGGCACCGTCCTGCTCGACGGCGAGCCCGTCCAGCTCGCCTCGCCGACCGACGCCCGCCGCGCCGGGATCCGGATCATCCCGCAGGAACCGGAGATCATCCCGCACGTCACGGTCGCCGAGAACGTCTACGCGGGCGCCCTGCCCCGCAGGGCCGGCCGTCGGCTGGACCGCGCCGAGCTGCGCCGGCGCATCACCGCCGACCTGAAGCGCCTCGGCTTCGACAAGGTCCTCGACCCCGACCTGCTCGGCTCACAGCTCACCCCCGCCCAGCGGCAGCTGGTGGAGATCCTGCGCGCCCTCACCGGCGACGCCCGGCTCATCGCCTTCGACGAGCCCACCTCCTCCCTCTCGGAGAACGAGGTGGAGGCGCTGTTCGCGCTCATCCGCCGCCTGCGCGACGACGGGGTCGCCGTCGTCTACGTCTCCCACCGCATGCAGGAGATCTTCCAGCTCGCCGACCGCATCGCCGTCCTGCGCGACGGCGCCCTGGTCGGTGTCCAGGACGCGGCCACCACCGGCGAGGGCGAACTGGTGCGCCTGATGGTCGGACGCGACCTGTCCACGATGTTCTCGCGCGAACGCGTGGCGACGGACCGGCTGATGCTCGACGTCCGGGGCGTGACCACCGACGCCGTCCGTGACATCGACCTGCGGATCCACGCCGGCGAGGTCGTCGGCCTGGCGGGCCTGATCGGCGCCGGACGCTCCGAACTCGCCCTGGCACTCGCCGGCGACCTGCCGATCCGCTCCGGCAGCGTCACCCTCGACGGCCGTCCCCTGCCCTCCGGCGATCCCGGCGCCGTCATCCGCGCGGGCCTGGGCCTCGCCCCCGAGGAGCGCAAGGCCCAGGCGCTGTTCCTGCACCGCTCGATCCGCGACAACACCTCCACCGTCGTCCTGGACCGCCTGCGCCGCTTCCGCTTCGTACGGCGCGGCGCCGAACGCGAACTCGCCCAGGAGTACACCGACCGGCTGCGGGTGCGCACGCCCTCCATCGAGCAGGAGGTGCGCAAGCTGTCCGGCGGCAACCAGCAGAAGGTCGTCCTCGCCCGCTGGCTCGCCCGCCGCCCCAAGGTCCTCATCCTGGACGAACCCACCCGCGGCATCGACGTCGGCGCCAAGGCCGAGATCTACCGGATCATCGCCGACCTCGCCGCCGACGGCGTCGCCGTCCTGGTGATCTCCTCCGAACTCCCCGAGGTCCTCGGACTCGCCGACCGCGTCGTCGTGATGCAGAACGGCCGCATCACCGGCGAACTCGCCCGCGCCGACGCCACCGAGGAGGCCGTCCTCCACCTCGCCATGGCCGACGACCTCGCCACCGCCCACACCCCTGGAGCCCCCGCATGAGCACCACCCGCAACGCCCCCACGAGCACGAAGGCGCCCGACACCTCCGGCCGGGGCCGGTTCGCGGTCCTGGCCTCGGTGGGCGGGCAGAACCTCAGCCTCATCGGCGCGCTGGTCGTGGTGCTCGCCCTGTTCGGCACCCTGAACGACAACTTCCTCAGCCTGAACAACCTCCAGGTCATCGCCGAGGCCGCCACCATCACCGGCCTGCTCGCCGTCGTGCAGACCGTCGTCATCATCTGCGGCGGCCTCGACATCTCCGTCGGCTCCCAGGCCGGCATCGCCTCCGTGGTCAGTGCCATGGCCTTCACCGCCACCGACTCCAACGCCTACCTCGGCATGGCGGCCGCCCTCGGGGTCGGCGTCCTCGTCGGCGTCGTCAACGGCGTGGTCATCGTCTACGGCCGGGTCAACCCCACCATCGCCACCCTGGCCGGCCTCGCCGCGTACAAGGGCGTCGCCCAGCTGCTGTCCGACGGCCGCGCCCAGGGCTACGTCCTCAACGACGACGTCTTCGTCTTCCTCGGCCGCGGCAAGATCGCCGGCCTGCCCGTCATGGTCTGGATCCTCATCCTCACCGCCGTCGCCGTGCACCTGCTCCTCAAGTACACCGACATCGGCCGCAACCTGTACGCCATCGGCGGCAACGACACCGCCGCCCGCCTCGCCGGTATCTCCATCAACAAGTACCTGATCGCCGTCTACGCCCTCATCGGCACCGTCGCCGCCGTCGCCGGCATCCTGCTCACCGCCCGCACCGGCTCCGGCCAGCCCGTCTCCGGCAGCGAGGGCCTCGAACTGAAGGCCATCACCGCCGCCGCGCTCGGCGGCGCCGCCCTCAAGGGCGGCAAGGGCGGCATCGGCGGGACGCTCCTCGCCGTCGCCCTGCTCGGATG
>NZ_JBSGFD010000414.1:0-2627 GCF_053603215.1 Kitasatospora sp. NPDC004240
GCCCCGGCCGCCACGGCGGCCCCCTCCGCCACGCCCGGCGCGACCCCGTCCGCCGCGCCGACCCCGGCGGCCACCCCGACGGCCGGTGCCACCCCCTCGGCGGCCCCGAGCACCGGCGCCGCGCCGGCCGACGCCCGGCTGGTGCTCGCCAAGCCCGGTACCCCGGTGATCGCGCCCGCCGCCAACGGCGACACCGCGCCCGGCACCTCCGCGGTCGCCACCGGTGCCTTCGCGCCCGGCTTCACGGTCACCCAGACCACCGTCGTCACCGAGCAGCGCGGCCTGGGCATGTCCGGCCTCACCTGCACCCCCGCCGGCACCAGCTTCTGGTTCGCCGGGGCCAGCACCGCCGGCGACCGCAACGACTACGTCAGCCTGGTCAACCCCGAGCCGACCGCCGCCGTCGTCGACATCAAGCTGTACGGCGAGAAGGGCCTGATCGAGAACGACGCCGCCAACGGCATCACGGTCGCCCCCGGCAGCTCGCAGTCCGTCCTGCTGCCCACCATCAGCAAGGGCCAGGTCACCGACCTCGCCGTGCACGTGGTCGCCCGCAGCGGCCGGGTCGGCGCCGCCCTGCACGCCGCGGACGGCAACAAGGGCGCCGACTGGGTGCCCGCCTCCGCCGAACCGGCGCCGGTCCAGGTGATGCCCGGACTGCCCGCCGACACCGCCGCGGCCCGCCTGGTCGTCTGGGCGCCGCCGGAGGACGACGCCGACCTCAAGATCCAGCTCTCCGGCAAGAACGGCCTCTTCACCCCGGCCGGCAACGAGACCATCCACGTCAAGGCCGGTATGGTCGCCGCCGTCGACCTGGGCAAGGTCACCCGCGACGAGGTGGCCGGGCTGCGGCTGTCCCCGACCGACGAGAAGCACCCCACCCCCGTGGTGGCGGGTCTGCGGATCGACCGCACCGCGGCGAACGGCAAGTCCGACGCCGCCTGGCTGAGCGGGACCGTCCCGGTGGGCGCCCGCGCCACCGTGGCCGACAACCGGGCCGGCGCCGCCACGCTGTTCCTGACCTCCAACGGCGAGCCCGCCACCGTCCGCGTCACCGCCTCGGCGGGCAGCGGCGGCGGCACCCCGGCCACCAAGGAGGTCCAGCTGCCGGCCGGCGGTACGGTCGCGCTGCCCGCCCCGGAGCCCGCGGGCGTCAACGGCAGCTTCGCGCTCACCGTGGAGACCGTCTCCGGCGGCCCGGTCGCGGCCGCGCGGATGCTCGCCGTCACCACCAAGGACGTGCCGATGTTCACCGTCCAGTCGCTGCGCGACGACCGCAGCACCGTCAAGGTGCCGCACGCCGCGCCCGACCCGGGCGTGGTGCTCCGCTGAGGTCCTGAGCGCCGGGGCCCGAGCGCCGGCGCGGCGCGCAACGGCGAGGAGGGGCGGTACCCGACCGGGTACCGCCCCTCCTCGCCGTTCGTCCCGTGCGTCGGCGTCCGGCGTCAGTCCTCGTCGTACCGGGGGTCGATGGCGTCCGGCGACAGCCCCAGGAGCTCCGCCACCTGCTCGATCAGGATCTCGTGGACCAGCGCCGCGCGGTCCTCGCGCGTCTTCGCCCGGATCTCCACCGGCCGCCGGTACACCACGATCTGGCTCTTGCGCCCCTGCCGGGCCGGCGACACCCGCCCCAGCGGCACCCCGTCGCCGTCCGCGCCGGCCTCCGGCTCGTGCAGCGGGACCTCCTGGACGGCGAACTCCACCTCGATGAGCTGCGGCCAACGCCGCTCCAGCCGTTCCACCGACTCCCGGACGTAGTCGTCGAACAACTCGGAGCGGGTGAGCGAGATCGGCACCTGCGGCGGCGCCAGCGGGCCGCGCAACCCCCTGCCGTGCCGGTCGCGGTGCCGGGGGCGGCGCGAGGGACCCGTCGATGACTGCGGTGCGGAGCTGTCCATATCACTGCCGAGCGTAGTCCTTGGCGGGTCGGAAGTGGACCACCCCGGCACCGAATCGCCCGGGGCGGGAGGGCGCGCACGGGCGCACAGGGCGCGACACGGCACACCCGGCGGGGACGCGGTCTTCGCTCCCCGGCGGGGAGTGCGGTACCGTCCACCCTCGTGAGCTCTGTACGTCGTTGTTCGCGGACCGCGTGCGGCCGGCCGGCCGTCGCGACGCTGACGTACGTCTACGCGGACTCCACCGCCGTCCTCGGCCCGCTCGCCACCTACGCCGAGCCGCACTGCTACGACCTGTGCGCCGAGCACGCCGAGCGCCTCACCGCCCCGCGCGGCTGGGAGGTCGTCCGCCTCGCCGCCGAGGCCGGGCCGCTGCGCCGCAGCAGCGACGACCTGGAGGCCCTCGCCAACGCCGTCCGCGAGGCCGCCCGCCCGCAGACCCCCCGTCAGAGCCGCGCCTCCGAGGGCGAGTCCACCGAGGCCGGCCGCCGCGGCCACCTCCGGGTGCTGCGCTCGCCCGACAACTAAGGTCTGTCTTGTGGATCAGCCCGGGTCCGCGGCGGCTGGGCACGCACTCCCCCAGCCTGACGGCCGGGAGGTGCCCCCACGCCGCGTTGTCGTCGGTCGCCGATGGCCCCCAGCCTTCGGCCGGGAGGTGCCCCCACCGCATGGACTCCTCCCCCAGCCTCCGGCCGGGAGGTGCCCCCACCTCCGCCTTGCGATGCACGC
>NZ_JBSGFD010000415.1:0-2566 GCF_053603215.1 Kitasatospora sp. NPDC004240
GGTTCCTGCCCGACGGCACCCTGGAGACCCTCGGCCGCATCGACAACCAGGTCAAGATCCGCGGCTACCGCATCGAACTCGGCGAGATCGAGGCCGCCCTCACCGAGCTGCCCGAGGTCCGCCAGAGCGTGGTCACCGTGCGCGAGGGCACCGGCGGCGAGAAGATGCTCGTCGCGTACGTCGTGCCCACCGCCGACGCGGTGATCGACACCGCGGCGTTCCGTGCCCACCTCGGCGCCCTGCTGCCCGAGTACATGGTCCCGGCCGCCTACCTCGGCATCGACACCGTCCCGCTCACCGCGAACGGCAAGGTCGACACCCGTGCTCTGCCCGCCCCCGACCTGGAGGCCTTCAGCACCGGCGGCTACACCGCGCCGCGCACTCCGCTGGAGGAGCGTCTCGCGGCGATCTGGGCCGAGGTGCTGGGTCTGGCCGAGGTGGGTGTGGAGGACAGCTTCTTCGACCTGGGCGGCGACTCCATCCGTGCCGTCCGCCTGGTCGGCGCCCTCCGCGAGGCCGGTTACGACGTCTCGATCCGTGACGTCTTCCAGCAGCGCACCATCGCCGCCATGGCCACCACCCTCCCCGGTAACAGCACGGGCGAGTCGCTGATCACCGCCGTCCGACCGTTCGAGCTGATCGGCGAGGACGACCGCGAGGCCCTGCCCGCCGGTGTGGTCGACGCCTACCCGCTGTCCCAGATCCAGACCGGCATGCTCGTCGAGATGCTCGCGGCGGAGTCGCGGGACGTCTACCAGAACATCAACTCCTTCCGTCTGCCCGACCCGACGCCGTTCGACGCCGAGGCCTTCCGTCGCGCCGCCGACATCGTGGTGGCCCGGCACGACATCCTGCGCACCTCGATGCACCTGGACGGCTTCAGCCGGCCCCTCCAGCTCGTTCACGCGGAGGTCGCGATCCCGGTCGCGATCCACGACGTGCGCGGCCTGACCGAGGCCGAGGTGACGGCGCTCACGCTCGCCTACGTGGAGCAGGAGCACCGGAACGGCTTCGAGCTGACCGCCGCGCCGCTGCTGCGCATCTCGGTGCACATCGAGTCGGACGAGGCCTGGCGCCTGACGTTCAGCCACATCCACGCCATCACCGAGGGCTGGAGCTACCACACCCTCCTGATGGAGCTGCTCGCCTGCTACCGCAGCCTGCGGGACGGCCGGGAGCCGGCGGCCTACGAGACGCCGTCCGTCCGGTACGCCGACTACATCGCCGCCGAGCAGGTCGCCCTCACCGATCCGGCGACCCAGGAGTTCTGGCAGGAGATCGTCGCCACCCACAGCCCGCTGGCCCTGCCGGACGGCTTCGCCGAGACCGACCCGGTCGCCGCCGCCGTGGACCGCAACCACGTCCACGTCCCGTTCGCGGACCTGGAGGTCGGCCTGCGCAGGCTGGCCGCCGAGGCGAAGAGCTCGCTCAAGAACGTGCTGCTCTCCGCGCACCTCAGGGTGATGGGCTCGCTCACCGCGGATGCCGCCTTCCACACCGGGGTGGTCTACCACGGCCGTCTGGAGGCGCCGGGCGCCGATCGGGTGCTGGGCATGCACCTCAACACGCTGCCGTTCCCGACCACCCGTGGCGCCGCGACCTGGCGCGAGCTGGTCGAGCGGACCCATGCGACGGAGACGGCCATCTGGTCGCACCGCCGCTACCCGCTGCCCGCCATCCAGCGGGCCGCCGGCAGCAACCGCGATCTGCTGAACGTTCTCTTCGAGTACCTCGACTTCCACCTCGTCGACAAGGCCTCGGTCGACGTCGAGGGCACGATGGTCGACGGCACGACCGAGTTCGGCTTCAGCATCATCACGGTCGGCGGCAAGCTCGACCTCGCGGGTGCGACCAGTGTGATCAGCCTGGCGAACCTGGAGCGCCTGGGCGCCATGTACCGGCTGGTGTTGGAGGCGATGGCCGCGGACCCGGACGGGGACGCGCGGGTCGCGTTCCTTCCGGAGGCGGAGCGTGCGGAGCTGACCGACTGGGCTGCGGGTGGCGCGGTCGAGTGGCCGGCGGGTCTGACCGTCGACCTGTTCGAGGCCCAGGCCGCCGTAACCCCGGACGCCGTCGCCGTCATCGTCGACGGCACCCACCTCACCTACGCCGAGGTGGACGAGCGGGCCAACCGCATCGCCCACCACCTGGCCGGTCTCGGTGCGGGCCCGGATGTCCTGGTCGGGGTGTGCCTGGAGCGCGGCGCCGATCTGGTGCCGACCCTGCTGGGCGTGTGGAAGTCCGGCGCGGCGTATCTGCCACTGGACCCGTCCTGGCCCGCCGACCGCCTCGCCTACGTCCTGGCCGACACCGCCACCCCGATCGTGGTGACCTCCGGCGCACTGACCGCCACCATCACCCCGCTCTTCGAGGGCACCCTCGTCGTCCTGGAACGCGACCGCCGCCGCATCGACCGCCACCCCACCACCACACCCACACGCACCGTGGACGGGCAGCACCTCGCCTACGCCATCTACACCTCCGGCTCCACCGGCCGCCCCAAGGGCGTCCTCGTCCACCACCAGGGCCTGGTCAACTACCTGCGCCACACCGCCGACATCTACGC
>NZ_JBSGFD010000416.1:0-2435 GCF_053603215.1 Kitasatospora sp. NPDC004240
GGGCTTGTTCGAGGTGACGATCACGCTGGCTCTCTCGTATCTGTTCGAGATCAGCTGGAAGAACAGGTTCGCCGCCTCCGATTCGAAGGGGATGTGTTGGGTCGGGGACGGGACGCCGTGCACCCTCTCGGGTGTCGGTTTTCCCATCCCCGCCCGCCGAACCGGACGTGCCCGTTGGCCGAGCATCCGGCTCTCCACGTGATCCGCTGGATCAGGCGAGGTATTCACTGACCTGGCCGACGAAGGCCGCATCGTCGTGGCTGGTCCGTCGGAAGCGAGCTCCGTCCGAATCGACCTCGTCGATGTTGTAGGGCGTGCTGATCTGCGCTCCGCGGAAGCGGTAGCGCTCGACCCGCATCTTCGCCGGGTTGTAGAGGACGAGACCGCCCTCCGTGATGCGATCGGCCCCGTAATAGCGGCGCCGCAGCCGTTTCCAGGCCAGGTGGGGGTGCTTGGAGCGAATCCAGCGGATGAGCCTCCACCACGCGTACCAGCCGAGGTAGGAGAACGTCCGCTTCGAAGCGCCGTAGCGGAAGTAGGCCGCCCAGCCCCGAAGGACCGGGTTGACCGTCCGCAGCACCTCCTCCAACGAGAGCGAGGTGGTGCTTCGCCCTGTCAGTTTCTTGATCTTGTGCATCACCGACGCCAAGGCCGGCTTGGACGGGATGGTGAGCACGATGTGCCAGCCGTCGCCGAAGGGCCTCCGCTGGATGTGGAAGCCGAGGAAGACGAAGCCGTCGTCGATGTGGGTGATGTGGGTCTTCTCGTCCGAGAGGGTCATCTTCAGCCTGCGGGCCAGCAACTCGCCGATCTCCGACTTGATCGCTTCGGCCTCCGACCTCGTGCCGTGCACGAGCACGATGAAGTCGTCTGCGTAACGCACCAGCCGGAAGTTCGGCCGCCCCGTCCGGCGTCGATACTGCCGACGCCAGCGCGGGGACATCTCCGCATCCCAGATCCGCGAGAAGTGCCGGTCCAGGACGGAGAGATAGATGTTGGCCAGCAGCGGGGAGGCTACCCCTCCCTGCGGAGTCCCGGTGAGGGTCTCCGCGAGTCCACCGTGTAGTTCGACAACCCCGGCCCGCAGAAACGCGCTGACCAGCCGCAGGACCTTGCGGTCCTTGACGCGCTCGGCCACCAGGTCCATCAGGACGTGATGATCGACGTTGTCGAAGCAGGCCTTGATGTCGCCCTCGATGACCCACTCGTAGGTCGACGGCCTGCTGGTGAAGTGGTGGATCTCGGCGATGGCATCCTGAGCCCGTCGTCCAGGCCGATACCCGTACGAAGACGGATAGAAATCGGCCTCGAAGATCGGCTCCAGGACCAGCTTGAGGGCCATCTGCGCGACTCGGTCGCGCAGGGTCGGGATCCCCAGATAACGGACCTTGCCGTTCTTCTTGGGGATCACCGCCTGCTTGACCGGCAGCGCGGTGAACGACCCGTCCTTCAGCGAGGACCGAAGGTCCTCCAGGAACGGGATCACTCCCAGACGCTCCTCGACGTAGTAGCGGGTGACCGCGTCCACGCCCGCTGTCCTGGCACCCCGGTTGCCGGACACCCGCTCCCAGGCCACCAACAGCGTGGCCTGGTCGCAGATCAAGTTGAATACGTCATCGAACCGGCGAGCCGGTTCGTTCCTTGCCCATCGGTGCAGCTTGAGCTGATGATCGAGTACCCGTCGTTCGGCCGCGAAAATGCTCGGCCAAGGTGTCGACGGCGCGTCGTTGTTCAACAACGTTCCTCCCCGACAGCAGCCCTGCTGCCATCACGCTGTCGCCCTTCCCCATGTGACCGGCTTTCCCGGCCTCCGAGTACTACGGCGACTCCGCCACGATCTGGCGTCATCAGCGGGCGTCGCGCCTGCCCGCCGTCCGGCTGGATGCCGGACGGGAAGGGCGATGCCAGATCGCTTCCCACGTTCACTGAGGATCTCTGTGACGGCTTCGGCGCCCAGCTATATCCCGGCAGCATCGCCACGGACCGCACATCGCAGTCTTGGTCCGGGCCTCCCGACGCCCATGGGATAGAGGCGGCGGGAGAGGAGAGGCCATCGGATAGAGCACTCTCCAGCACTGCGAAGCGGCCCATCCACCAGGTTCGGCAGGCCGCTGACGACTCACGGGACGTCAACCACTGGTTCAGTTTCCTTGCACCCATTCCGTCTTCGCTTGCGGGCACGAACCGTCTGGTGGTGTCGGTCCGCCCCTACGTTGTCGAGGCTGCTTCCGGCCTTACCCCCAACCCGGGGTTCAGCCTGCCTCCAGCTTCAACCGGTCCCTGTGAGGACCGGCGGCGGGCCTTTCATCCCGCGAGATCCATCAGCGCCTCGTGGCGCACAGCCGACCTCGTCGATCACGATCAGCGGGTAACGGCCGAGCCGGACGAGTTCGTCCTGGAGCCGTCCGGCCTGGTGGGCGGCAGCGAGCCGGTCG
>NZ_JBSGFD010000417.1:0-2355 GCF_053603215.1 Kitasatospora sp. NPDC004240
GGACATGACGGTTTCCCTGTCATCCGGCTCTCCAGTGATCACGGCGTGAGTGATCGGGCCGTTCGCGCTTCGTGGATGCGGTCATGGCAGGCAGTGCAGGCCACGAGGGTCTTGCGCCGCCGGTCGAGCATGACGCGCACCCAGTCGGACGGCGGCCATCCGGCACGGGCGAGATCGGCAAGGGCTCGGACGTGATGCACCTGGACATCACCGGTGGCCCCGCAGACCTCGCATGTGTCCGCCAGGAGCCTGGTGATCAGCTCCTTCTGCGGATAGTCCACCCAGACAGGCCGACGGTCGACGACCTTCGCCGATCGCTGCTGCTGGAGAGGGATTCCACCGAACCGTGCCACCAGCGGCTGCCTGTTCTTCCGCTCGATGTGGGCCTCGAAGCAGACTCGGGGCCCGTTGGGTGTGTCGATCCTGGCCTTGTGCTTGGCGGCCATCTTCGTCACGGTCGAACGGTGCTTGGCCGCAAGGGTCTTGAGCATGGATGTCTCCATGACCCATTGCAGGCGGTGCAGCCGGAAGACGTCTCCGGCGAGCAGGTAGTACTGGACGATGCCCCGGTAGACGGCCCCGAACGTGGCGACGATCGCGTGATCGCTGCCGTTGGTCAGTTCCGTTCGCTTCGCGGGCTTGCCGCGGGCGAGGTAGGGCTCGCACTTGGCCTTGATCACGTCCCTGGGGACGCGAAGGGCGATCTGACCGTTGACCCTGCGGTAGCGGCCGGTCTTCTTCGTGTCGTTGTGCTGGGTCGTGATCTCGTAGCCGAGAAACCGCGCCGCCCGGGTTCGGGCGTGGGTGACCAGCGTCTTCTCCCGGGAGAGTTCCAGCTTGAGTTCGTCGCGCAGGAATTCCGCCAGGCGATGCTTGATCTGCTCGGCCTCGGCTTTCGGTCCGGTGAATCCGAGGAGGTGGTCGTCTGCGTAGCGGACATAGCGAAGCCTGCGATATGACGGGTCGTTGGGATCCGCACTCGGCAGGCTCACCATCCGCTGACGCAGTACCCGGGCCTGGGCCCGGTCGCCGCGCCGGCGGGATTTCGCCAGCAGATTCTGTAACTCCAAATACGCCGGGTTGCGAACCCGGCGCTCTCCACGGGTGTACTCCGGGATCAGAACCTTCTCGACGAACTCGTCCAGCCGGTGCAGATATATGTTGGACAGGATCGGGGAAGCCACTCCGCCTTGCGGCGCTCCGGAGAGCGTGGCTCCCCATTTCCAGTCCTCCAGGTATCCGGCTGTCAGCATGTTGCGCACCAGCCGCAGGAACCGCTGGTCATGGATCTTCTCGCCGAGGACCGACAGCAGGACCTGGTGATCCAGGCTGCCGAAGCAGTCGGCGATGTCCCCTTCGATGAACCAGGACGTCCCGGTCCAGGTGTGGGCCACCTCCCGCAACGCGGTGTGGCAGCCCCTGCGGGGACGGAATCCATGAGATCGGTCGGAGAACGTCGGCTCGTAGTACGCCTCCAAGAGCAGGCGGACCACCTCGCCGACGAGCTTGTCCGACCAGGTCGGCAGCCCCAGCGGGCGCGTGGTCCCGTTCTTCTTCGGGATGTGCACGCGCCTGACCGGCCGGAAGCGGTAGCGCTCGTGGCGCATCGCCTCGATGATCCGGTCGATCTTCCGCTGGGACATACCGTCCACGGTTTCCGGCGTGGCCCCGGGCGTCATCGCGCCGTGGTTGGCGTAGATGCGACCGTAGGCCAGCAGATACAACTGTGGGTTGAACAGTTGTCGATACAGTTCGCCGCACGGCAGATGGCGCCTGCCGCGCTCACGCAGGACACCCAGCACCGTTGCGGCGCTCTGCATTTCGCATACCTCCCCATATCCAGGTGTCCGAATCACCTGGCCCCCTTCGCCCTGCGGACGGATTTCCCGCCCTCCCCGGCCGGGCGTGACTCCGGCGACTACTACGGGGCCTCCGTCGCCATAGGACTCGCGTCCCGTAGGCGATCCCACGTTCGTCCCTGTCTATACGTTCTAGCGCGACTTAGGCGTCCCACTCATCTCCTTGAATGTCCTCGCTGGACATCGCTCCGAACCCCGGAAGTTGCACCAGGCCAACAATCGAAACCGGTGCAGGGTCGGCGTCGGTTTCAGCTGTCTTTCCGACGGATGGGAACTTGCATCTTCTGGAGATTGGGCTTCAAACAATCCAGTCTTCGCCATATCGCGCGGGCCGCCCGGTGCACCGTCCCTGGCAACTGGGCCCGGCCACCGGTTTCCTGACATGCTCTTGTCCCCTTCACCTTTCGGATCCAGGTGAGTCATCCGGCCCAGGAACCTCCTTCCAAGTTCCTCCCGGCTGAGCCGGGGATACAAACAGAGCGCCTCGTGGCGCACA
>NZ_JBSGFD010000418.1:0-2329 GCF_053603215.1 Kitasatospora sp. NPDC004240
GGCCGGGGCCGTGGCCGGGGCGGCGTCGTCGCGCGGCGGCCCGAACACGCCGAGGCCCGCCAGCACCGTCACCGTGGTGACGGCCACCCCGCAGACCAGCGCCCCGGCCGCCCGCAGCAGCATCGGCCGCTGGTCGCCGGCCAGCTCGTAGGCCTCACCGGCCCGCAGGTCCCGCCAGCGCAGCAGCGCGCCGCGGGCCAGCCAGACCCCACCGGCCGCGGCGGCCATCAGGGGAAGGGCGAGGAGTGAACGGAGCATGGGACGCACCACCTCGGGGAGGGCCGGACACCGGAACGGCCCCGGCGGGCGCGACGGGCGTGCCGGGCCGGCCAAGGGGCGTGCCCCAGCGTGCAAGACGACCGGACGGTCACACGCGGGTGTGCCCGGCGCGTACCGCCCGTTCACTCGAAGGTGCGACACGGGGTACGGCGCGAAGCCGTACGGGTGGGGTGGCGGGCGGGTTGCCGGGTGAGGTGGCGGGGCAGGGTGTCGGGCAGGGGTCCGGGCGAGGGGTCAGCCCGCGCGCAGGGCCACCGTCATCGCCTCCACCGCGAGCAGCGGGTCGACGTTGCGGTCCAGCGCCTTGCGACAGGCGAGCACCGCCTCGATCCGGCGCAGGGTGCCCTCCGGCGGCCCGGCCTGGGCCACCCGGTTCAGAGCCTGGCGCTGGTCCTCGTTGGCGAGCACGCCGGTCGAACCGAGCTGCAGGGCGAGCACGTCCCGGTAGAAGCCGAGCAGGTCGAGCAGCGCCACGCCGAGCGTCTCCCGACGGGTGCGGGTCGCCCGGCTCTTCTGCCGCTTCTCCAGCTCCTTGACCGCCCCGGCCATCCCGCGCGGGGCCTTGCCGCCCTCCGAGGCGCCGTACGCGGCCTTGAGGTCGTCGGTCTCCTTGGCGTCCTGGGTCTCGGCGAGCGCCTCCGCGTCCGCCTTGGCGGTGTCCACCAGCCGCTGGGCCGCGGCCAGGCAGCCACCGAGGTCGGCGACCTCCAGCGGGATGCGCAGCACCTCGGTACGGCGGGTCCGGGCCTGCTCGTCGACGGCCAGGCGGCGCGAACGATCGATGTCGCCCTGCCCGGCGAGCGCGGCCAGCCGGGCCGTCCCCGGCTCCACTCCGTCGCGGCGCACCAGCGTGTCGGCGACCGCCTCGGCGGACGGCGTGCGCAGCACCAGCAGCCGGCAGCGTGAGCGGATGGTCGGCAGCACGTCCTGCACGGAGGGCGCGCAGAGCAGCCAGACCGTCCGCGGGGACGGCTCCTCGACGCCCTTGAGCAGCGCGTTCGCGGCGGCCTCGGTGAGCCGGTGGGCGGCGTCCACCAGGATCACCGACCAGCGGCCGCCGGTCGGGTAGCTGGAGGCGCGCAGCACCAGGTCGCGCATGTCGCCGACGCCGATCGACAGGCCGTCGGTGCGCACGTACTTCACGTCGGCGTGGCTGCCCGCCAGCACCGTGTGGCAGCCGTCGCAGAAGCCGCAGCCGGGTGTACCGCCCAGCGCCAGGTCGGGGCTGGTGCACTGCAGCGCGGCGGCGAAGGCGCGGGCCGCCGTGGTCTGCCCGGCCCCGGGCGGGCCGGTGAACAGCCACGCGTGCGTCATCAGCGAGGCGTTGCCCCCCGATCCGGCGGGGGCCCCGGCGCCACGGCCGGCGGCGACCGTCGCCCCGGCCGCCCGGGCCGCCGCGCTCAGCTGCTCGACCACCCGCTCCTGGCCCACCAGGTCGTCCCAGACGGCCACTGCTGCTCCTGCTCCCCGGTCCGGTCCCGATTCCCCCGCGACCGAGCATACGTGGCCGGTACGACAGGCCGCGGACACCGCCGGGAGGCCGGAGCCGCGCGAACGGCGGGGGGCCGGCGTCGGAGGCCGGGCCCGGTGAACGGACGAGGGCGGCGCCGCCGGGTCTCCCCGGGGCACCGCCCTCCGTCCGTCGGACGCGCTCGCGCGCCCGGGTCAGCCCCGGCGCCAGCGGCGGCCGCGACCCTTGCCCTCGTCCTTGCCGCCGTCGCCCGTACCGCCCCCACCGGTGGGGGCGCCGCCGGTGGGGCCGCCGCCGGTGGGGGCGCCGTCCGGACCGCCGTCGCGGGGCAGGCGCGGGTCGCGCGGGTCCTGGCCGGCGGGCCGGTCGGCGCCCTGCTCCCAGCGGGCCCACTCGTCGTGCGAGCCGAGCAGGGTGTCGGTCAGGCTCGGGAGGTCGTCCATCGGGGTCTCCTCGGCCCAGGCCGGACGCGGCCGCGGATCGGCGGCCGGCTCGTCCTCGACCACCGGGAGCTCCCGGGTGCCGCCGTCCTGCGGGTCGCCGTCCTGCGGGTCGGCGGGCTGCGGCGCGGACGCCCGG
>NZ_JBSGFD010000419.1:0-2324 GCF_053603215.1 Kitasatospora sp. NPDC004240
CCCGAGTACATGGTCCCGGCCGCGTTCGTCACCCTCGACACCGTCCCGCTGAGCAACAGCGGCAAGGTCGACACCCGCGCCCTGCCCTCCCCCGACCTGGACGCCTTCACCACCGGCGGCTACACCGCCCCCCGTACTCCGCTGGAGGAGCGTCTGGCCGCGATCTGGGCCGAGGTCCTCGGCCTGGCCCAGGTGGGTGTGGAGGACAGCTTCTTCGACCTCGGCGGCGACTCGATCCGTGCCGTCCGCCTGGTCGGCGCCCTCCGCGCGGCCGGCTATGACGTCTCCATCCCGGACGTCTTCGAGCAGCGCACCATCGCCGCCATGGCCACCGTCCTCCCGGGCGTCGGCACCGGCGAATCGCTGATCACCGCCGTCCGGCCCTTCGACCTGATCGGCGAGGACGACCGCAACGCCCTCCCGGCCGACGTCATCGACGCCTACCCGCTGTCGCAGATCCAGACCGGCATGCTCGTCGAGATGCTCGCGGCGGACGGCGGCAACACGTACCACAACCTGAACTCCTTCCTCGTCCCCGACGAAGTCCCCTTCGACGCCGAGGCGTTCCGCCGTGCCGTCGACACCGTCGTGGCCCGCCACGACATCCTGCGCACCTCGATGCACCTGAACGGCTTCAGCCAGCCGCTCCAGCTCGTCCACGCCACCGCCGAGATCCCGGTCGCCGTGCACGACCTGCGTACGCCCGGCGACGGCGCCGGTGACAGCGACGCCGACATCGCGGCGCGCAGGCAGGAGTTCATGGCCGCCGAGCGCGCTCGGGGCTTCGAGCTGACCGCAGCCCCGCTGGTGCGCATCGCCGTCCACGTCGAGTCGGAGCAGACCTGGCGTCTGACGTTCAGTCACATACACGCCGTCACCGAGGGGTGGAGCTACCACACCCTGGTGATGGAGATCCTCGCCGGCTACCGCAGTCTGCGGAACGGCGAGGCTCCCGCCGCCTACGAGATGCCGGCGGTCCGGTACGCCGACTTCATCGCCGCCGAGCAGGACGCTCTCGCGGACCCGCAGACCCAGGCCTTCTGGCAGCAGGTCGTCGACGCCCACAGCCCGCTGGTGCTGCCGGCCGCCTTCGGCGACCAGGGCACCGCCGTCGAGTCGCTGTCCGTCCGGGCGCCCTACACCGACATCGAGGACGGCCTGCGCCGTCTCGCGGCCGAGGCGAGGACCTCCCTCAAGAGTGTCCTGCTGGCCGCGCACCTCAAGGTGATGTCCTCGCTCACCGCGGATGCGGCCTTCCACACCGGCGTGGTCTACCACGGCCGCATGGAGGCCCCCGGCGCCGACCGCGTGCTCGGCATGCACCTCAACACCCTGCCGTTCCCCACCACTCGGGGCGCGCGCACCTGGCGCGAGCTGGTCGAGCGGACGTACGCGACGGAGACCGCGATCTGGTCCCGCCGCCGCTACCCGCTGCCCGCCGTCCAGCGCGCCGCCGGTGGCTCCGGCGACCTGGTCTCCGTGCTCTTCGAGTACCTGGACTTCCACGTGGTCGACGAGAACTCCGTCGACGTCGACGGTTCGATGGGCGACGGTGGCAACGAGTTCGCCCTCAACGTGATCGTGCGTGGCGGCCGGGTCAACCTCGACAGCAAGAACACCGTGATCAGCCGGGCGAACCTGGACTCCCTGGCCGCCATGTACCGGCTGGTGCTGGAGGCCATGGCCGCGGACCCGGACGGGGACGCGACGGCCGCCTACCTGCCCGAGGCCGAGCGGGCCAAGCTCGCGACCTGGGCCGCGGGTGACTCCGTGCAGTGGCCGGCCGGCACCACCCTCGACCTGTTCGAGACGCAGGCCCAGGCCACTCCTGACGCCGTCGCCGTGCTCGTGGGCGATGTGCGCCTGACCTACCGCGAGGTGGACGAGCGGGCCAACCGTGTCGCCCATCACCTCATCGGCCTCGGCGCGGGCCCGGACGTTCTGGTCGGTGTCTGCCTGGAGCGCGGTGCCGATCTGGTGCCGACCCTGCTGGGTGTGTGGAAGTCCGGCGCGGCGTACCTGCCGCTGGACCCGTCCTGGCCGGCCGACCGCCTGGCGTACGTGCTGGCCGACACCGCCACCCCCGCCATCGTCACCTCGACCGCTCTGGCCGACACGGTCGGTGCCCAGTACGACGGCATGCTCGTGGTCGTCGAGCGCGAGCGCGCCACCATCGACCAGCACCCGGCCACCGCGCCGCAGCGCACCGTGGACGGGCAGCACCTCGCCTACGCGATCTACACCTCCGGCTCCACCGGCCGCCCCAAGGGCGTCCTCGTCCACCACCAGGGCCTGGTCAACTACCTGCGCCACACCGCCGACAT
>NZ_JBSGFD010000420.1:0-2264 GCF_053603215.1 Kitasatospora sp. NPDC004240
CCGCCCGCCTGCTGGAGGGCAAGGCCGCCGGTGAGTACATGGACGGGATGACCTCGATCGTCCGCCGCGAGCCGGTCGGCGTCTGTCTGAGCGGCGAACCGGGCGGGTCGGGCGACCCGGTGCCGGTCACCGTCCAGGGCGCCGGCCGGTTCGCCGGCCTGGAGGTGACGGTCGGGCAGACCGCCCACCTGGTCAACCAGGTCATCGGCATCACCTGGAAGGGCGGGAAGCCGACCTGGCCCAGCCCGATGTCCTTCGGCCAGAACTACCTGCAGATCATGCAGTGCTGGGGCGACGCGGCCACCGGCCCGGACCGCGAGCAGTGCCAGTACGGCGCCTCCCGCGGTGACGGCCGCGGCGGCGCGTACGTGCCCAGCCGGCAGCTCAACTACGGCCGGACGCTGGTCGATCCGGCCGAGACCATCCGGCCCGGCGGTGACAACCGCAACGTCTACGCGCCGTTCCGCCCGGTGAGCGGCGGCCCGGCGGAGACCGAGGGCGCGAGCCAGTACTTCGACTCGCAGTCCACCAACGAGGTGCCCTACGCGCCGACCCGGGCGGACGGCACCGGGCAGGTGTTCTTCGAGATCCAGACCGGTATGGAGGCCCCGGGCCTCGGCTGCGGCCAGACCCCGGCGGGGGAGAACGGCCCGTTCACCGAGGGCCGGCAGTGCTGGCTGGTGGTCGTGCCGCGCGGCGAGCACGAGGTGGACGGGCAGGTGCCCACCGGCGACTCCGCCAAGCTCCAGTCCTCCCCGCTCAGCGCGACCAACTGGGCCGAGCGCCTGGTGGTGCCGCTGCACTTCGAACCGGTCGGCCTGTCCTGCCCGATCGGCAGTGTGGAGCGGCCCACCACCGGCACCGAGATGGCCGCCGAGGCCGTCTGGCGCTGGCAGCCCGTGCTCTGCCGGCAGGCCGGCGGCATCTTCAGCTACACCCGCACCACCGACTCGCTGGCCCGCGGCCGCCTCCAGCAGGGCGACCCCGGTCTGGTCTACCTGGGCTACCCGCTGGCCAAGGACGACCGCCGGCCCGGCCGGACCCCGGTGCACGCGCCGCTCGGGCTCTCCGGGCTCGCCATCTCCTTCGTGGTGGAGAGCCAGTCCTACTCGCTGACCCCGCCGGAGACCCGGCAGAAGGACGGCCAGCGGATCCACGAGATGAACCTGACCCCGAGGCTGGTCGCCAAACTGCTCACCCAGAGCTATCGGTACGCGGTCAACCCCGGTGACCCCGAGGTGCCGGCCGGCAACCCGCTCGACCTCACCTCGGACCCCGAGTTCCTCGATCTGAACCCGCAGTTCAAGACCCTGTACTTCCCCTCCCGGATCCCCGACCTGCTGCTGCCCACCGGCGACAGCGACGCCGCGATGCTGCTCTGGCTCTGGCTGAAGAGCGACCCCGAGGCCGCCGCCTTCCTGCGCGGCGAGGTCAGCGCGAAGTGGAAGGACGCGGTCAACCCGGCCTGGCTGCGCGACGACTTCACCCTGCCGATGCCCAACTACCCCAAGCCGGACGGCTACTGCCAGAACTTCCCGGACGACCCGACCGACCGCCCGGCCTGGTGCAACCTGGACGCCCACCCGTACGCCAACACCATGCTGGAGGCGGGCCGTTCGGCCGCCCGCGGCGACACCCTGGCCAAGTCGGTCTGGGACGCCACCACCACGCCCGGCTCGCTGAAGAAGGGCGCCCCGCAGGCCCAGGGGCTGCGCGGGGTGCTGGCCCTGACCACCACCGCGCAGGCCGCCCGGTACGGGCTGAGCACGGCCCGACTCCGCAACGCCAAGGGCGAGTTCATTGCGCCCGATGACGCCTCGATGCTCGCCATGGCGGGCTCCGGGACGGCGGTCGGCAGCAGCGGGGTGCCCGTGGTGATGCCCACCGCCGAGGTCACCGGCGGCTACCCGCTCACCAGCATCACGTACGCCGCCACCGTGCCCTCCGCGCTGGACGCGGAGAGCGGGAAGTCGTACGCGGCGCTGCTGCGGTACGCGATGGGCGAGGGCCAGGTGCCGGGCGTGGCCGCCGGACGGCTGGCCGAGGGGTACGTCCCGCTGCCCGAGGCGCTGCGGGCGACCACCCTGGCCGCCGCCGACGCCATCGAGAACGGGGCCGGCAGGCCCGAGCCGACCGAGGGCCCGAGCGCCCCGGCCACCACCGCGCCGGTGTCGGGCACCGGAACGGTCACCTCGGCCGGCGGCGCGACCACGGTCGCCCTGCCGCCCGGCGGCGACCGGCTCCCGCCGGCCCCGCCCGCCGAC
>NZ_JBSGFD010000421.1:0-2213 GCF_053603215.1 Kitasatospora sp. NPDC004240
GGCGACGCTGGATCGGGCACGTCAGCCGGCACCCGGTGCCGTACGCGGTCGGCGCGGCGGGGCTGCTGCTGACGGCGACGCTGCCCGTGCTCGGCCTGCGCGTCGGCCTGCCCGACGACGGGTCGCTGCCTCAGAGCCGTACCGAGCGCCGCGCGTACGACCTCGTCGCCGAGGGGTTCGGCCCGGGCACCAACGGTCCCCTCGTCATCGCCGCGGACCCCGCCGGTGATCCGGGAGTGCTGGACCGACTCGTCGCGAAGGTCACGGCGGATCCGGGCATCGCATCCGTCGCGCCGGCGCACATCGATCGGGCCACCGGCATCGCGACCCTCGTGGTGTTCCCGACCACCGGCCCGCAGGAGAAGGCCACGGCCGACACCATCGCCCGGCTGCGCACCGAGGTGCTGCCCACGGCGACCGGGCACGGCACGGCCAGGGCCCACGTCGGCGGCGCCGCCGCGAGCCTGTCCGATGTGGGCCAACGCACCAGCCAACGCCTGCCGGTGTTCGTCGCCGCCGTGCTGGCGCTGTCGTTCCTGCTGCTGATGCTGGTCTTCCGCTCGGTACTCGTACCGCTCAAGGCGGTACTGCTGAACCTGCTGAGCATCGGCGCGGCCTACGGCATCATGGTCGCGGTCTTCCAGTGGGGCTGGGGAGGCGCACTCATCGGGCTGGAAGCGACGGTTCCGATCGTGTCGTTCATCCCGATGTTCCTCTTCGCCATCCTGTTCGGCCTGTCGATGGACTACGAGGTGTTCCTCCTCTCCCGCGTACGCGAGGAGTACCTGCGCACCGGCGACAACGGCACGGCGATCGTCGAGGGTGTCTCGGGCACCGCCCGGATCATCACCTCGGCCGCCCTCATCATGGTGGCGGTCTTCCTGTCCTTCGCCGTCGCCGAGGACCCCTCCGCCAAGATGTTCGGGCTCGGCCTGGCCACCGCGATCTTCATCGACGCCACGGTCGTACGCATGGTGCTGGTACCGGCGACCATGACACTCCTCGGCCGGGCCAACTGGTGGCTGCCGGGGTGGCTGGACCGGATACTCCCCCGAGGCCCGGTCGGCATCGACGCAGCCGACGACACCGACATGGAATCCACGGGCGAGGCCCCTCGTCCACGGCTGGTAGACCGTTGACTCGACCCCCTGCCCGCCCTTGGCGGCGGGGGTGCTGGGCCCGCGCTTCCCGGCTGTCATCGGCGAGCCAGGAGACAAATAGCCGCAAGAAGAAGTCAGAATCGCCGGCAAAATGTCAATCGGCGCCAATTTCTGGCAAATTAAGGCCAGCAACGAGGACGCGGCGGTCGTCCCTGCACTTCAACCTGCTGCTGAGCTGCCGAAACCGCCGTCCACAGTCAGGCCTCGAAGGATCTTCAGGCCACCCCACGCCAGGGATACCGCTTGGCGGAATAGGCCTGCTATCGTACTTTCAATGTCGCACTGCATTTGATGGACCGGATGTCGCCCGTCCCGGTTGAAGAAGTCATTCCGCATGACGAATGGCCCCGTCGAAGTGGTCCTGGCGGAGGCCGGCGGCTCCGAGGCCGAATACGCCTGAGGCCCGACCTGCACATTCACGCCGGAGGGCGGGTTGGCCGACCGCCCATCGACTCCCAGAGATAAGCAAGCCACTTGGGCAACCCCAGGAAACACGACCGCTGTCCCCCTGTCACCGCTTTCAACGCAGGGCCGGTTACGGGTGGCCCGCCCCGAGGGGGTTGCACGAGCAGCCTACGGACTTCGGAAATGACCGAACATCTTCGATCAAGGGAGATACCGTGGACAAGATCGGCAAGCACGAGTTCAGGTTCGTCCTTACCGGCGTCGAGCTGACCGAGGATCAGCAGGAGAGGATCAGTCGGGCGGTGGCTCAGGCCGGTGCGCTGGCACTGGGGGACCTCCTGCCGGAAAAGCCCATCGGTGTTCGGCTGGAGCGGAACACCTGGTGGTACGGCATTCCGCACAACGATCTGATGATCGCGCTTCGGCGCTTCGCTGCCGACCAGGTGCGGATCAAGAAATGAGCGCGGCCGGCGCCGGGGAGCCGCATCCACCGAGAGCCTGTCCGAGCGGTGTGTGCCACGAAGGCGCATCGATCATCGGTGTGATGACCGAACAGCGCCGCCTGGCCTACCTGCCGCTGCCACTGATCGTGGACGAGGCCTTCGCCGAGCGGCTCCAGGCCTCCGGGCAGCCTGAACGTCGCTACCG
>NZ_JBSGFD010000422.1:0-2209 GCF_053603215.1 Kitasatospora sp. NPDC004240
CGAGCAGGCCGCGGCACAGTGCGGCCTCCGCCACCGACCCGGGAGCCAGTCGGCCTGCCATGCCGGCGGCGTGCTGCCCGGCCAGTTCCTCGGCCTGGGCCCGATCGCCGCGTTCGAGGAGGATCTCGACGGCGGTGGGGACCAGGTCCCAGGAGTGGGTCCAGCATTCGCGCCGTACCACGAAGCCGAGCATGTCGGGCGGGCCTGTGAGGGCCTGCCACGCGCCGTCGGCGTCTCCTGCGGCGAGCCGGATGCGGGCCAGGGCGGCGGCCGGCGGGATGCTCATCGTCGTCGCCCCGTCCTGGGTGAGTGCCGTCTCCAGATGGGCCACGGCCCGGGCGGTGCGGCCCCGCGCGGCGGCGCTCACCCCCTGGGCGGTGCCGAGCAGCCCGCCGGTGACGAGCGGGTTCTGCACGTGCCGGTGGCGGAAGTCCTCCACGTCCTGCTCGAAGACCTCCCATTCGCCCGCCAGCCACCGCAGCATCATCCGGTAGGAGTCGGTGTACATCACGAACAGCGGCATGTCGTAGCGCAACGCCAGCGCGGCGGCCTCCGCCAGATAGCCGGCCGCCGCCTCGTCGCCGCCTCCGTTGAGCGCCCACTCGACAGCGTTGCCGAGCGCCGCCACGGTGCAGCGGACCACCTCCAGGCTCTCGTGCACCCGGGGCAGAGCCGCCAGCAGGGCCGGCGCACGCGCGTCGTTGTGCTCGCCCAACGCGTCCAGGTAGGCAGCCGTCACAGCCGAGCGGTTCTCCTCGTCCTCGCTGTCCGCGACCAGCGCCATCGCCCGCTCCAGCTGCGCGGTCTGCTCGACCGCGGTGCCGCCGTCCGGGGAATGGGAGGCGAGGATGGACAGAGCGCGGGCCAGCGGCTCCGGCGGCCCCTGCTCCAGCTCCGGGACGGCCTTCGCCAGCTCCGCGACACCACCCGGGTCCCCGCCCAGGTTGTACATGAGCAGACCCAGCTTCATCCGGATCTCGCCCCGCGTCGCGGCCGACAGCCCCGGCGTCGCCAGGATGCGGCGCATCGAGGCGACGGTGTGCTCGTAGTTCGTGCCGAACTGCGCCGCGCGGCTCAGCGCGAGGGCCACACGCGCCACCCGCTCCGGTGCCAGACCCGGCTGCTCCAGCACCTGCCGCAGCAGCGCCGCGGCCGTGCCCGAGTCGCCCATCGACTCCGCCTGGACGGCTGCCGCCTCGGCCTGTTCCAGCCACCCCTCCACGTCGCCGGTCTGCCGCAGATGGTGGGCGATCTGCACCAGCGGCGGATCGGCCAGCTCCCGCAGCGCCTCCACGGCTCTGCGATGCAGCCGTATCCGCACCGGGCCGGGCAGTGACTCGTACACCGCCCGGCCGGCCAGCACGTGGGCGAAGCCGTAGTGGTCCGGGCCGAGCTCGTGCAGCACCGAGCCGGCCAGCGCCCCGGTCAGGGCGTCGGCCGCCTCCTGTTCGTCCGGCAGGGCGGCCATCCGCCCGAGAAGCCGCTCGGAGGCCGGCACCGCCAGCACCGCGGCCCCGCCCGCCAGCGCCACCGCCCCGGGCGGGAGCCGGTCCAGGCGCTGCCCGATGATCTCCCGCAGACTCCTCGACACCCCCAGCTCCGTCAGCGCCTGCGCATCCGGTGCCACCGAGCCTGCGGAGGTGGCGGCGGTGAGGGTCAGCAGGTCCTCCGCGACCACCAGCGGCAGGCCGCCGCTGCGCTGCAGCAGGGCCCTGGCCAGTGCGGGTGTGGCCTGCGCGCCGAGCGCGCCGCGCGCCATCGCCGCCAGGTCCGCCTCGCCCAGCGCCGGCAGCGTGATCTCCGCGCCGGCCGTGCCCGCCGGGAGGCTGTAGGGGGCTCCGAGCAGCGGCATGCCGGGTGGCAGGTCCTCGGCCCGGTAGGTCAGCAGCAGCCCGGCCCGCGCGGGCAGGTCACGGGCGAGAAGCAGCAGCAGATCCCTGGTCGCCTCGTCCGCCCAATGCAGGTCCTCCACCACCAGCACCACCGGGGCGACCGCGGTGAGTACGGCACGCACCCCGGCCGCGACCGTCGGACGCTGCCCCACCGCCTCCAGGTCCCCGGCCGGTTCGGGGAGGAGGCCGGCGAGATCCGGCACCAGCGCCGACAGCACCCCAGCCACCTGGGGCAACGGCCCCGCCCGCGCGGCCTGCGGAACGGCCGCGCGCAGTGCGTCGGCCACCGGGCCGAACGGCAGCGGCTCACGCAGCGG
>NZ_JBSGFD010000423.1:0-2197 GCF_053603215.1 Kitasatospora sp. NPDC004240
GCCGCACCGGACCCCACTGCCCAGGGCCCCGCCGCCGCGCCGACCCGCGACAGCGCCGAACTGCCCGCCGGCACCCTCCCCCGGCTGGAGCGCGCCGCCCGCGCCGCCAACGCCACCTGGGCCGAGCTGCTGATCGCCGCCACCGCCGGCTACCTGCACCGGCTCGCCGGCACCGAGGACGTCGTCCTCGGCCTGCCGCTCGCCAACCGCCGCGGCCCGGCCGCCCTGCGCACCCCCGTCGCCACCGCCAACGTCCTCCCGCTGCGCCTGGCCGTCCGCCCCCGCGACACCGCCGCCGAACTGCTGCGCCGCGTCGTCCTGGAGCTGCGCGCCGTCCGCCGCCACCAGCGCTACCCGCTGGAGGACCTGCGCCGCGACCTCGGCCGCGGCGGCGAACGCCACGCCCTGTTCGGACCGATGGTCAACATCAAGCCCTTCGAGGGCGACCTCGACCTCGCCGGCCTGACCGGCACCGTCCGCAACCTCGCCGCCGGCCCCGTCGACGACCTCGCCCTCGCCCTCTCACCCGGCCGCGACGGCGCGCTGCGCCTCACCCTGGAGGCCGACCCCGCCCGCCACGGCGCCGGCTCCCTCGCCGCCCACCGGGACGGCCTGCTGCGCTACCTCGACGGCCTGGCCGGCCTGCTGCTCGACGACCCGGCGACGCCGATCGCCCGGATCGACCCGCTGGACGCCGACGCCCTGCGGCGCGCCACCGCCGGCCGCGCCGAACCGCCCGTCGGCCGCACCCTGCCCGAGCTGTTCGCCGAACAGGCCGCCCGCACCCCGGACGCCGTCGCCGTCCGCGCCGGCGCCACCGCCCTCACCTTCGCCGAACTCGACGCCCGCGCCGACCGGTTGGCCGGGAAGCTCGCCGAGCTCGGGGCCGGCGACGGCAGCCCCGTCGCGCTCGCCCTGCCACGCGGCGCCGACACCGTGACCGCCATGCTCGCCGTGCTCAAGGCCGGCGGCGCCTGCCTCTCCCTCGACCTCGCCCACCCCCGGCAGCGGATCGCCGACATCCTCGACGACGCCCGCCCGGTCTGCGCCCTCGGCACCGCCGCCACCCTGGCCGCCCTGCCCCCGCTGCCCGCCGGCGTGCCCACCGTGGCGCTCGACGACCCCGCCGTCCGCGCCGCCCTGGCCGCCCGCCCGGCCACCGCGCCGCCCGCCCCGGGCCCCGGGCAGCCCGCCTACCTGCTGCACACCTCCGGTTCCACCGGCCGCCCCAAGGGCGTTCTGGTCGCCCACGCCTCGCTGGCCAACCTGCACGCCGGCCACGGCGAGGACCACATCGCCCCGGTCCTCGCCCGCACCGGCCGCGACCGGCTGCGGATCGCGCACAGCGCCTCCTTCGCCTTCGACGCCTCCTGGGACCCGCTGATCTGGATGGTGCACGGCCACGAGCTGCACCTGCTGGACGACGACACCTACCGCGACCCGGCCGCGCTCACCGGGTACGTCCACCGCGAGCGCGTCGACTACCTGGACGTCACCCCCTCCTACGCCGAGGTCCTGCTCGCCGAGGGGCTGCTGGCCCCCGGCCGGCACCACCCGGCCGTCCTGGTGGTCGGCGGCGAGGCCACCGGCGAGGCGCTCTGGCGGCGCCTGGCCGCCGTCGAGGGCCTGGCCCCGCTCAACCTGTACGGGCCCACCGAGACCACCGTCGACGCCTACTCCTGGACCGCCGGCCCGGACGGCACCCCCGTCGGCCGGGTGGTGCGCGGCTCGCGCGCCTACGTCCTGGACGGCTCGCTGCGCCCCGCGCCCGACGGCGTCACCGGCGAGCTCTACGTGGCCGGCGCCTGCCTGGCCGAGGGCTACCTCGGGCGGCCCGACCTCACCGCCGAACGCTTCGTCGCCGACCCCTTCGGCCCGCCCGGCGGGCGGATGTACCGCACCGGCGACCTGGCGCGCCGCCGTGCCGGGGGACCGGAGGCCGGGGGAGGGACCCTGGAGTTCCTCGGCCGCGCCGACGACCAGGTGAAGATCCGCGGCTTCCGGATCGAACCCGGCGAGATCGCCGCCGTCCTCGCCGAACTCCCCGGCGTGGCACGGGCCGTGTGCGTCGCCCGACCCGGACGCCAGGGCGCCCGCCTGCTCGGCTACGCCGTCCCCGCCCCCGGCGCCACCCCCGACCCGGCCGCCCTGCGCGCCGCGCTCGCCGCCCTCGGCGACCCGGCCGGCCGCCCGCTGC
>NZ_JBSGFD010000424.1:0-2174 GCF_053603215.1 Kitasatospora sp. NPDC004240
GCGCGGGCGGCGCGGGCGGCGCGGGCGGCGCCGGGCCGCGGGTTCGTACACGCGGGGACCGATGGCATGATGAGCCGGTTCCCGGCGCTCGGCCGGGGCGGCGGGGACGCGGGGCCGGACAGCCGGGTGAAGGGCGTTCCCCGCGCACGTGATTGACGGGGGATCAAAACACATGTGGATCATCGGCATGCTGGTCGGCGGCTTCCTGCTCGTGGTGCCGCCCGCGCTGCTGGGCCGCCGCCTGCTGGGCATCGAGGCCGGGCTGCCGAGAGCGGCACTGGCGGGGCTGGTCGGGATCTCGACCGCGGGCGCGCTGCTGGGCACCCACCTCCAGCGCGACGAACAGCGGATCGCGCTGAGCACCCTGATGATCGCGATAGCCCTGCTGGTCGCCATGGTGACGCTGGTCGCCCTGGACCTCGTGCTGCCCGCGGGCAGCGTGCGCCCGCTGTCCTGGCCGCGCTCGGTGCGCGGGCGCCTGGCGCGCATGCGCCGCTACTCGCAGATCGTCGCCATCGCCGGCCGCCACGGCCTCGGCCCCTACCTGCGGGGCCGGGGCCGGCGGGACACGACGCGCCACGAACTGCTGGCGCAGGAACTGCGCCAGGCCCTCCAGGCGGGCGGCACGACGTTCGTCAAGCTCGGCCAGGTGATGTCCACGCGCCGCGACCTGCTGCCCGCCCCCTACGTCGAGGAACTCGGCCGGCTCCAGGACCAGGTACCGCCCGCCCCCTGGCCGCAGGTCGAACGGGCGCTGATCGCCGCGCTCGGCGCCGCCCCCCACGAGGTGTTCGCCGAGTTCGACCACCGCCCGCTCGCCGCCGCCTCCGTCGCCCAGGTCCACGCCGCGCTCCTGCACGACGGCACCCGCGTCATCGTCAAGGTGCAGCGCCCCGGCGTGCGCGAACTCGTCGAACGCGACCTCGACATCGTCGCCCGCCTCGCCGCCACCCTGCAGACGCGCACCGACTGGGGGCGCGCCCTGGGCCTGGTCGACCTGGCCCAGGGCTTCGCGCTCGCCCTGCGCGAGGAACTGGACTTCCGGGTCGAGGCCCGGAACATGAGCGCCGTGCGCCGCGCCGCGGCCCAGCGGCGCGACGACAGCGTGACGGTACCGCAGGTGCACGAGGCCCTCAGCACCGAACGCGTCCTGGTGATGGACCGCATCGACGGCACCCCGCTCGGACAGGCCCGGCCCGACGACGCGCAGCACGGCCGAAACCTGGCCGACACCCTGTTCACCGCCCTGCTCAACCAGATCGTGCGCGACGGCGTCTTCCACGCCGACCCGCACCCCGGCAACATCCTGCTCCAGCCCGACGGGCGCCCGGCCCTGCTCGACTTCGGGTCGGTCGGCCGGATCGACCCGGGACTGCGCGAGTCGATGGCCTCGCTGTTCCTCGCGGTGCAACGCGCGGACGCCGCCGCGCTGCGCGACGCGCTGCTGGACGTCACCGACCGGCCCCAGGACGTCGACGAGCACCGGCTGCAACGCGCCCTCGGCCGCTTCAGCGCCCGCCACCTCGGGCCGGGCACGGCCCCGGACATGCAGATGTTCACCGACCTGTTCCGCCTGATCACCGACTTCCGGCTGGCCGTCCCGCCGGAGATCGCCGCCGTGTTCCGGGCCCTGGGCACCCTGGAGGGCACCCTGCTACGGCTCAGCGCGGACTTCGACATGCTGGCCGCCTCCCGCACCTACGCGGCCTCCCGACTCGCCGACCGCATCGGCCCCAGCGGCGCCCGCCAAATCGCCCAGGACGAGGTCCTGGGCCTGCTGCCGGTGCTGCGACGGCTACCGCGCCGCCTCGACCGGATCGGCAGTGCCCTGGAGGACGGGCGACTCACGGTGAGCGTGCGCCTGTTCGCCGACCCGCGGGAGCGCAAGGTGGCCGGCGAACTGCTGAGCCGGGTACTCCTCACCTTCCTCGGGATCTTCTTCGGCGTCACCGGCGTCCAACTCCTCGGCCTCGACAAAGGCCCGATGGTCGCGGCCGACCTGAGCCTGTACACGCTGATCGGCTACCACCTCCTGGTACTCTCCGCCGCGGTGGCCGTACGGACCCTCTACGTCCTGAGCCGACCCCTCAACTGACCGCCCGCCCCCCCCCCCCCCCCCCCCCCCCCCAGACCCCCCCCACCCCCCCCAACCCCCCCAAAAAAACACCAGCTTA
>NZ_JBSGFD010000425.1:0-2141 GCF_053603215.1 Kitasatospora sp. NPDC004240
TGGAGAAGCTGAAGGGGCATCCGCTGTTCGCCCACATCACGCTGACCCGCTCGGAGCGTTCGCCGATCGCCGCGCTGGTCACCGAGATGCTGGAGGACATCAGCCCGTGATCCCGGCTATTCGGTCATAGCCGGACAAAAAGGTCAATTCCCCAGGCGGGGCCCGCTCCTGACGGAGCGGGCCCCGCCCCTTTCATCACATCGAGTGCTTTCTGTCCGGAGAACTCCCGCGCGGTGAATGTGATATGCGCCACGCAACAGGGAATTGCGTCGACAGTGCCCCTTGCGGCATGGTGAGGGTTCTGTCAGGCCCCGCGTACGGCGCGGCGGGCCCCCGCGCAAGCGGAGGTCGCCCGGACGGTCCGCCAACTCCGGTTGGTGGACGCACAAGTGAAGACCGATGAGCCGTACGCCGCCCGATCACAACGCCCGGTCGCCCCACGGTGGCCGGACGCCGGGTCAGTACCTCCCGTGACCAGCACCGACGGAGGGCAGCGCCAAGGGGCATGTTGCGTCCGCACGGTCACGCGTGGGCGATGCTGGAAGGAATCCATGTGACTCGGATCTCGGTCCGGGGAGTTGCTGTGGCCTCCGCCACCGCCGTCACCGCCGTCGGTGCCGTCGTGGGTGTGGCCTCGGGCAGCGAGGGCAAGTCCACGCAGACGCTCGACGTCGCCGGCGCGACGCTGCTTGCCGAAGTTCCCTCAGGCGCCCAGGCGCAGACCATCAGCGACAACTTCAGCCAGCAGGCTTCCGCGCAGCAGGCCTCCGCCGAGGCCGCCGCGAAGAAGGCCGCTGAGGAGGCCGCGCGCCAGAAGGCCGCCGCCGACGCGCAGGCCAAGGCCGACGCGGAGAAGGCCGCCAAGGAGGCGAAGGAGGCCGAGGACAAGCGCAAGGCCGAGGAGGCCAACCGCTCCAAGGCCCGTTCGGCGATGTCCGCGACCACGGACTCCGCTCCGCCGGTCAGCGTCACGCCCGGCTCCGTGCAGGCGCTCGCCCAGCAGATCATCGGCAACGACGCGCAGTTCCAGTGCTTCAGCCAGATCGTGAAGCGCGAGAGCGGCTGGAACTACACCGCGACCAACCCGAGCTCCGGCGCGTACGGACTCGTCCAGGCGCTGCCCGGTACCAAGATGGCCTCGGCCGGCGCGGACTGGCGCACCAACCCCGCCACGCAGATCAAGTGGGGCCTCAACTACATGAACAGCCGCTACGGCAGCCCCTGTGGCGCCTGGTCGTTCTGGCAGGGCCACCACTGGTACTAGAACCACCCGGTACCGCCCGCCGGTACCTCCGCCCGGGCCCCGACCGCTTCACCGCGGCCGGGGCCCGCGGCGTTCCCCGACCAGGCTTGTCCGACGAGTCGCGTCGGATCAGCGTGCGTCGTTGGGGTGCGTGCATCGCAAGGCGGAGGTGGGGGCACCTCCCGGCCGGAGGCTGGGGGAGGAGTCCATGCGGTGGGGGCACCTCCCGGCCGAAGGCTGGGGGAGCGTCGCGCGCCCGGCGGGAATCGTCGGACAAGCCCTTGGCGGGCCGCGCCGCCCGGGCTGCGCTGACCAGTGCGCCCACGGGCGGTGCGGTCCTGGGTGCGGACGCGGGGCGCGGGAAGGGGTCCTGGTTGCTTCCCGCACCGGCCGGTCCGCCGACAGTTGGCTCCTGGAGGCGGGGAGAAGACGGCGGGGGCACGCCTTCGTCCGGACTCCTCCCCGCTGCTCCGCGCCTGAAACCACCGGAAACAGCCTCTTTGCCCGGAAATCTCCCGGCGGTACGGGCCTCCTTGGGGCCTCCGCACCCCGGAGATGTCCCTGGTTACGAGGCCGCCCCGTACACCGGCCGCCCGGCGCCCGGTAGCGTCTCCCTGACGGCCGTGGCGGGACCCACGGCGTACCGCCGGGGCACGGCGGGGACGAGCGGGGAGCGGCGGGTAGCGGGATGGCGCGGGGCGGAAAGGCATTCAAGGCGCTGGCCAAGGGCATGGCCCTGGTGGCGAGCGCGGCGGCGGTGATCGAACGGCGCCGGCGGGCCGCGATGGCGGCCGACCCGGCGGAGCCCGTCCGGCCGCTGGAACTCGCGCCCGTGCCGGTCGCCGTGGCGGTGGCCCCCGAGCCTGCCGAGGCACCCGGGGCCGCGGCGCCCGCGGGT
>NZ_JBSGFD010000426.1:0-2047 GCF_053603215.1 Kitasatospora sp. NPDC004240
GGCCTGCTCGCCGTCACCGTGCCGCGCTGGCTGCCCGAGAAGATCTGCTGGGCGCTCTCCGACGAGTACCACGAGGTCGAGGGCGGCCACGACCGGGAACCGCCCGCCGGTGAGCCGCCGTCCGGGAGATCCTCCGGACGGGAACCGCCCGCCGCCGGACCCGCCACCGGAGCTGTCGCCGGACCCGTCGCCGGGTCCACCGCTCGGCCGCGCCGCACCAACTGATCCATGCTCACCAACCTTAGAGAACGCTTGCGTTCACAATCCTGCACCAGTTATCGTCCAACACTAGTGAACGCATGCGTTCCTTCATAGTCCGCGGGACGCCGCAGCTCCAGGACCGGGGCCATGCCGGACCCGGGTCCACAGCACACGAAGCAACAGCCGGCAGGGGGCACATCTTGGCCATTACCGACACACTCAGCAAGCAATCCCCACCACAGGGGGGCAAGGGCGGGAGCAAGGGCATCACCCTGACCGTCATCGCGGCCACGCAGCTCATGGTGGTGCTCGACGCCACCATCGTGAACATCGCGCTGCCGCAGATCAGGGACGCGCTGGAGTTCTCCACCACCAACCTGTCCTGGGTCATCAACGCGTACACGTTGACCTTCGGCGGACTGCTGCTGCTCGGCGGCCGCGCGGGTGACATCCTCGGCCGGCGCCGGGTGTTCATCGCCGGCACGCTGATCTTCGGCCTGGCCTCCCTGCTCGGCGGCTTCGCCCAGGACGGCACGCTGCTGCTGGCGGCGCGCGCCCTCCAGGGCATCGGTGGCGCGATCTGTTCGCCCACCGCCTTCGCGCTCATCGCCACCAACTTCGAGGAAGGACCCGAACGCAACAAGGCCTTCGGCGTCTTCTCCGCGGTGGCCGGTTCGGGCGCCGCGATCGGCCTGCTGGCCGGCGGTCTGCTGACCGAGTACCTCAACTGGCGCTGGGTGTTCTTCGTGAACGTCCCGATCGCGATCCTGATCGCCGTCGCCGCCCCGCGCTACATCGCCGAGTCGGAGCGCCAGTCCGGCAAGTTCGACCTGCCCGGCGCGCTCACCTCGACGATCGGTCTGGTCGGCCTGGTGTACGGGTTCATTCGGGCCGCCTCGGACGGCTGGTCGGACCCGCTGACGCTCGGTTCCTTCGCGCTCGGCGCGCTGCTGATGGCCGGCTTCTTCGTCATCGAGCGCACCACCGCGCAGCCGATCACCCCGCTGCACCTGTTCGCCGACCGCAACCGCACCGGCGGCCTGGTGATGATGCTCTGCCTGGCCGCGGCGATGTTCGGCATCTTCTTCTACATCACGCTGTTCGTGCAGGGTCCGCTCGGATACGGCCCGCTCAAGGCCGGTGTCGCCTTCCTCCCGATCAGCGTGTCGATCATCATCGCCGCGCAGCTCGCGTCCAGCCTCCAGGTCAAGTACGGCCCGAAGCCGTTCATGGCCGGTGGCGCGGCGCTGGTCACCATCGGTCTGACCTGGCTGACCTTCATGAAGCCGGACAGCGGCTACCTGGACGGGGTGCTCGGCCCCACGGTGATCTTCGGCTTCGGCATGGGCCTGATCTTCGTCCCGGTGATGCTGCTGTCCGTCGCCGGGATCGCCGAGGCGGACACCGGTGCGGCGTCCGGTCTGCTCAACTCGATGCAGCAGATCGGTGGTTCGCTGGGCCTGTCGATCCTGACCACGGTCTTCGCCCACTACGCCAAGGCCGAGGGCGAGCAGCAGTTCCCGGGCTTCATGGCCTCGGCCACCGATGCCCAGAAGGCCGAGTTCATGAAGACGCACGAGTTCCCGAAGGGAACCGTCGCGGCGAACGAGGTCCTCGCCGAGGGCATCTCGCACGGCTTCATCGTGGGCGCGGTGCTCGCCGCCCTCGCGCTGGTGGTGGCCGTCTTCGTGATCAAGGCCAAGGCGAGCGACCTGCCGTCGGCCAACTCCGGTGTCGCGATGCACTGACCGCGACCCGGCTCCGGCCCCGCACCGACGGGGCCGGAGCCGGGAACGCGACGCGAGGGGCCGACAGAGGAGAACTGGGGGGTAGGGTAAAAATTAAT
>NZ_JBSGFD010000427.1:0-2041 GCF_053603215.1 Kitasatospora sp. NPDC004240
CTTTTCCCCACCCCGCCGCTTGTCCTCTCGCGGGGGGGGGCGCCCCCCCGGGCGCGGGGGCCCCCCCCCCGGGGGGGCGGCCGCCGGCGGCGGAACCGCGGTGTCAGGCGCCCGCGGCGGCCTGTGCCTGCTGCTTGTCCTTGAGGCGCTGGGCCTCCTTGCGGACGCCCGCCTGGACGTCGCGCTCGTGCTGGAGCCAGTACGGGTTCTCGGCCTTGAGGGCCTCGATCTGCTCGGAGGTCAGGGCCTCGGTCACGCCGCCGCGGGCGAGACCGGCGATGGAGACACCGAGCTTGGCCGCGACGACCGGACGCGGGTGCGGGCCGTTGCGCCGCAGGTCCACGAGCCAGGTGGGCGGGTCGGCCTGCAGCGCGTTCAGCTCCTCGCGGGAGACCACGCCCTCCTGGAACTCGGCGGGGGTGGCTTCGAGGTAGACGCCCAGCTTCTTCGCCGCGGTGGCGGGCTTCATGGTCTGGGACGTCTTGGGCTTGAGCGATGTCATGGAGGCAAGGGTACGTGAGCGCGGGGTGGGCGGGTGCCCGCCCCCGGCCGCCCTCGGTAGCCTTGCCACGTGACAGACATGCAGGTGAACCCGTCCTTCCGGCTGGCGTACGTACCGGGCGTGACCCCCGGCAAGTGGGTCCGGGTCTGGGGTGAGCGACTTCCGGACGTCCCGCTGGGCCTGGTCGCCGTCGAGGCGGCCGAGGCCGACGAGACGCTGCGGACGGGCGGGGCGGACGCCGGCCTGGTCCGGCTGCCGGTCGACCGGACGGTACTCAGCGCGATCCCGCTGTACACCGAGACCACCGTCGTCGTGTTCCCCAAGGACCACTGGCTCGCCGCCGCGGAGGAGGTCGCCCTCGCTGACCTCGCCGACGACGTGGTGTTCCACCCGCTGGACGACACCCTGGAGTGGGGGGAGCTGCCCGGCCGCCCGGCGATCGAGCGGCCGGCCACCACCGGCGACGCGATCGAGCTGGTCGCGGCCAACGTCGGGGTGCTGCTGGTGCCGCAGTCGCTCGCGCGGCTGCACCACCGCCGGGACCTCACCTACCGGACGGTCGCGGACGCGCCGCAGTCGCGGGTCGCGCTGGCCTGGCCGGAGGAGGCGACGACCGACCTGGTGGAGGAGTTCATCGGGATCGTGCGCGGCCGGACGGTCAACAGCTCCCGGGGCCGCGCCCAGGCCGCTCCCGAGGCGAAGCGCGAGGACCGGCAGGGCGCGGGCGGCCGGGGTGCCGGCAAGGCCGCCGTGCCGCGCAAGTCCGCCGCCGGGCGGTCGGGTACGGGCAAGCCGGGGGCCGGGAAGTCCGGTGCGGCGGGCAAGGGCGCGGGTGGCGGTCGTGGCGGCGGTCCCGCGGCCGCCCGGAAGGGCAAGCCCAAGCGCAGGGGCTGAACGAGGGCCGTTCTCGGGGGCTCCCGAGCCCGTGATCACCCGTTCGTACCACGTCGGCCGGACGGTGGCCCCCTCCGGGAAGCGGTGTCCGAATTGCACCCATATGCTCTGACGTGATGTTGAGGGCTGAAGGGAGCCACTCGTGGACGACTACCCCCTGCTCGATGTCTTCTGGACCATGCTCTGGCTGTTCCTCTGGATCCTGTGGTTCTTCCTGCTGTTCAAGGTGATCGGCGACATCTTCCGTGACCACGAGATGGGCGGCTGGGGCAAGGCCGGCTGGCTGATCTTCGTGATCCTGCTGCCGTACATCGGCGTGCTGGTTTACCTGATCGCACGCGGACGCTCGATGACCCAGCGCGACCTCGTACAGGCGAAGGAGAACGAGGCGGCCTTCAGGGCGTACGTCCAGGACGCCGCCGGTTCGGGCGGGGCCGCCGGGCCCAGTCATGCGGACGAGCTCGCCAAGCTCGCCCAGTTGAAGGCGAACGGTTCCATCACCGAGGAGGAGTACCTGAAGGCCAAGGCCAAGGTGCTGGCCTGATCCACGGGGTGGCGCTCCGGAGCCGCGGGCGCCGCCGGCCCCCCGGGGCAGCCGCCCGGGGGGCGCGCCGGGTTCCCCGGCGGCCCCGGTGGGGGGGGTGT
>NZ_JBSGFD010000428.1:0-2029 GCF_053603215.1 Kitasatospora sp. NPDC004240
CCATTTTTCCCCTCCCGCCGTCTTTCCCTTGTGCTTTTGGTGGGCGGCGCCGGGGCGGCCCGGGGGGGTGGGGCGCCGCGGGACGGCCGTGCCGTGCCCCGGGCCGGGGCACCCGCGCGCCGCCGCACCGTCCGTACGAGAGAACGAAGAGGCATGGGCACCACCGACAGCACCGCACCCGCGCCGGGTGCCCCGGCCGCGTCCGCCGCGGCGCGCCAGGCAGACGGGAGCCGGCCCGCGGAGGGCCCCGAAGGGAGCCTGCCCGCCCGGGCGGCCCGGTTCCTGCCGGCGCTCGCCGCGTACGCCGTCGCGGTGGCCCTGCTGCTCGCGTGCGACACCTCGGCGAGCGACATCGCGCGCTACACCGGCTACGCGCTGTGGGCCGTGCTGCTGCCCGGCACGCTGGTGTTCCGCGCCCTGCGCCGCCGCCCGCACACCCTGGTCGAGGACCTCGCGCTCGGCGCGGTGGTCGGCCTGGTGCTGGAGCTGTTCGCCTGGGCGGCGCTGGTCGGACTCGGCCTGCAGTCGCTGGCCACCGCCTGGCCGCTGGCCGTGGTGGTGCCCTTCCTCGCCGTACCGCGGCTGCGCCGGCACTGGCTGCCGCGCGGCTACCGCCGTACGTCCACCGGCTGGAACTGGTCGGTGGCCGCGATCGTCGCGTTCACCTCGGCGTACCTCTACGCGGTCTTCCTGCGCCGCAACCCGGTCATGCCGACCAGCGAGACCACGCTCCAGTACATCGACCTGCCGTACCTGCTGTCGCTGGCCGGCAACGCCAAGCACAACGTGCCGCTGACCTTCCCGCAGGCCGCCGGCGAGCCGCTGCACTACCACTGGTTCACCTTCGTCCACATGGCGATGACCGACATGGTCGGCCACATCGACCTGCCCGTGGTGCAGATGCGCCTGATGGTGCCCGCCCTGGTGGCGCTCGCCATGGTGGTCACGGCCGTGGTCGGGCACCGGGTGACCGGACGCGCCTGGGCCGGCCCGCTGGCCGCGGTGCTGATCTTCGGCGTCGGCGAGTTCAACGCGGTGTTCCCCAACAACGTCAGCAGCTGGCCGTTCGGCGCGCCCGCGGTGCCGCTGATGGCCTGGGCGAGCCTGTCCCTCACGTACAGCCAGCCGCTGCTGATGGCCCTGGTCGGGGTGGCCGCGGACCTGCTGCGCGGGCGCGGCCGGGGTGACGACGGGTCGGACGAGCCGGACCCGGGGGCGGTGCCCGCGCTCGGCCGGGGCGCGTTCGTCCTGGTCGCGATGTTCGCGTTCGCCTCCAGCGCCGCCAAGGCCAGCTCGCTGCCGGTCACGCTGGCGGGCCTCGCCGTCGCCGGGCTGATGGTGCTCGTCACCACCCGCCGCATCCCCTGGACGATCGTCGGCCTCGGCGCGGTCATCGCCGCCGTCCAGCTGTTCGCCACCGCCGTGCTCTTCCGCTTCGAGAGCTACGGCCTGGAGATCGTGCCGTTCGGCAACGTCGAGAAGTACTGGGCCGATCCGCAGCACACCCGGACCACCACCACCCAGGCCCTGGTGGTCACCGCGACGCTGGCCGCGTACGTGCTCAACCACCAGCTGCGGATGGCCGGCGCGGTGCCGCTGATCTGGCGCCGCCGCCTGCGCCTGGAGCCGGTCCAGTGGCTGCTGCTGGGCGGGGCGGTCGCCGGTCCGTGCGTCTACCTGGTGGTCAACGGCTTCAACGCCAGTTACTTCACCCTCGCCGGGATGCCCTTCGGCGTGCTGCTGTCGGCCTGGGGCTACTGCGAGGTCGTCGAACGGGCCGTGCTGTCCGCCCGGGCCAAGGCCGCGCTCGCCGTCGCCACCGTCGCCTTCGTCGCCGTGCTCACCTACGCCCTGCGTCACCACGCCGCCGACTGGGCGGAGTTCGTCCGCGCGCGGGTCGGCGCCAAGGGCACCGAGTCGTACGCCGCGCTGCTGCCGCTGCTCGGCGCGGCCGCCGCGCTCGCCGCCGTCGCCCTGGTGGCCGGGGCGCTCTGGTGGGCGGCCGGCCGGGTGCTGCCCGCGCTGCGCC
>NZ_JBSGFD010000429.1:0-2021 GCF_053603215.1 Kitasatospora sp. NPDC004240
CCGCCGCACCGGCCCCCGCGGCCGGGCGCGCCGCCCCGCAGGGGCAGCCCGCCGCGCAGCACTCCCCGCACGCCGCGACCCAGGTCCAGGCCGGCGGGCGGCGCCGCAACGCGCCCACCCAGCTCGTGGTGGTCCAGGGCTCGCTGGCCGGCACCACCGTCGCGCTCCAGGGTCAGACCATCACCCTGGGCCGCGCCCACGACTCCACCATCGTGCTGGACGACGACTACGCGTCCTCCCGTCACGCCAGGATCTATCCGGATCAGACTGGGCAGTGGACCGTCGAGGATCTAGGCTCCACCAACGGCACCTATCTGGAACGGCAGCGCCTGACCGCGCCGACCCCGCTCCAGCCGGGCGTGCCGATCCGTATCGGCCGGACCGTCATCGAACTGCGGAAGTAGTAGCGCATGAGGGACAGCATCCCGTCCATGACCCAGAGGGGGGCTCAGGTCGCATGACCCTGGTGCTGCGCTTCGCCGCCGGCTCCCACAAGGGACTGATCCGGGAGGGGAACGAGGACTCCGGCTACGCCGGCCCGCGGCTGCTGGCCGTGGCCGACGGCATGGGCGGCGCCGCCGCCGGCGAGGTCGCCTCCTCCGAGGTGCTCGGCTCGATCGTCCGCCTGGACGAGGACGTGCCGGGCGCCGATCTGCTGACCCTGCTCGGGGACGCCGTCCAGGGCGCCAACGACCGGCTCCGGCAGATGGTCGAGGAGGATCCGCAGCTGGAGGGCATGGGCTGCACCCTCACCGCGATGCTGTGGACCGGCCAGCGGATGGGCCTGGTGCACGTCGGCGACTCCCGCGCCTACCTGCTGCGCGACGGCTCGCTGGTGCAGATCACCCAGGACCACACCTGGGTGCAGCGCCTGGTCGACGAGGGCCGGATCACGCCCGAGGAGGCCGAGACCCACCCGCAGCGCTCGCTGCTGATGCGCGCGCTGGACGGCCGCGGCCAGGTCGAGCCCGACCTGTCGATCCGCGAGGTCCGGGCCGGCGACCGCTACCTCATCTGCTCCGACGGCCTCTCCGGCCCGGTGAGCCACCAGACCCTGGAGGCCACCCTCGGGAGCTTCTACGCCCCCGAGCAGACCGTGCAGGAGCTGATCCAGCTCGCGCTGCGCGGCGGCGGCCCGGACAACATCACCTGCATCGTGGCGGACGTCATCGACGTCGGCGCCACGGACACCCTGAGCGGCCAGTTCAACGACGTCCCGGTGGTGGTCGGCGCGGTCGCCGAGGCCCCGCCGTCCTCGGCCGCCACCGACCGGTCGATCCGCGACACCCCGGCCGGCCGCGCGGCGGGCCTGGGCCGCGGCCCGCAGGGCGCCTTCGGCCCCGCCGAGGGCTACGACGGCGGCTACGGCGGCGCCGCCCCGGCCGGCTTCGGCCCGGCCGAGGGGTACGAGGAGGGCTACCAGCAGGGCGGCTTCGGCGCGTCCGAGCCCCCGGTGTACGGCACCGAGGAGTTCGACGACGAGGAGCGGCCGCGGCGCAAGGGCGGCGGCAAGGCGCTCAAGCTGTCGCTGGTGGCGCTGGTCTCGCTCGGCCTGCTCGGCGGCGGTGGCTACTTCGGCTACCAGTGGACGCAGAGCCAGTACTACGTCGGCGCGGACGGCGACCACGTCGCGGTCTACCAGGGCATCAACCAGAACCTGGCCGGCCTGAAGCTGTCCTCGGTGCACACCACGTACGACGAGGCCAAGCTCAACCTGCTGCCGCAGGACCAGCGCAGCCTCGTCGACGCCACGATCTCGGCCGCCAGCCTGGACGAGGCCGAGAACACCGCCAAGAAGCTGAGCGACGCGGCGGGCTTCTGCAGGAAGGTCGCCGACGCCCGGACGGCCGCCGCCCAGCAGAACACCACGGCCACCCCGGCGCCCGCCACCACCGTGGCCCCGGCCGGTTTCCGGACCGCCAACTCGGCGTCCCCCTCGCCGGCCGCGGGCAAGGCGGCACCCGCCGCACCGGCCGCCACCGGACCGGCCACGACGGCCACGCCGGCCGCGCCGTCGGCCC
>NZ_JBSGFD010000430.1:0-1969 GCF_053603215.1 Kitasatospora sp. NPDC004240
AGCCGACCTCGTCGATCACGATCAGCGGGTAACGGCCGAGCCGGACGAGTTCGTCCTGGAGCCGTCCGGCCTGGTGGGCGGCAGCGAGCCGGTCGACCCACTGGGCGGCGGTGGCGAACGCGACGCGGTGGCCGGCCTGGCAGGCCCGGACCGCGAGTCCGGTGGCCAGGTGGGTCTTGCCGGTGCCCGGCGGACCGAGGAAGACCACGTTCTCCTTGGCCGCTATGAAGTCCAATGTTCCCAGATGAGCGAGTTGTTGGCGCGTCATGCCTCGCAGATGGGCGAGGTCGAGCTCCTCGATGGTCTTGACCGCCGGGAAACGGGCCGCTCGGATTCGGCCCTCGCCGCCGTGGCTGTCGCGGGCGGAGACCTCGCGCTGCAGACAGGCGACCAGGTACTCGGTGTGGGTCCAGGACTCGGTGCGGGCGCGCTCCGCCAGGCGCTCGGCGGCGTCCAGCAGCGCGGGGGCTTTCATCGCGCGGGCGAGGAAAGCCAGGTCGGCGGCGGTCTGCCGGCCTGTTCGGGCGTCCCGGCCGTTCTGCTTGGCCGTGTCGGTGGTGGTGCGGCTGGTGGCGGCCTGGGTGCGGGCCATCAGAGGTCCTCCTTTCCGGCGCCGCCCTCGATGAGGGTGAACATGCGGTCATAGGAGTGGAGTTCGCGTTGTTCGACCTCGATACCGAGACTGTCCGGGGCCAGTAGGGCGGCCCGGGCGGTGGCCGCGCGGGCCGTCTGCTGGTGAACGGTCTCGCCGCGCAGGATCTCTGCCGCGGCGGCGTGCTCGGGATCGGTGATGGTCTGGTGCCTTGCCCAGCAGCGGGCGTGTCGGGCGGCGACGTCATCGCCGCAGGTGACGGTGATTTCCTCGGTGTCGGCGCGGACCATCACGCGGTGGCCGATGGCGCGGGGGTGGACGGAGTAGTCGCAGGTGTCGACGCGGATGTAGTGGTCGCGGCCGATGCGGGTGTGGAACCGCCACCAGGTGGGCGGGGTGACCGGCGGGACGGTCAGCATCGCGGAGCGGTCGGCCTCCCAGCGTTCGATGGGCCTGGCGCCGATGGAGCGGTGCTGTCTGCGGTTGGCGATCTGCAGCCAGGCGCCGAGCTGGGCGTTGAAGTCGTCCGGGCCGGTGAAGGTCCGCCCGGGCAGGAAACTGGTCTCCAGGTAGCCGTTCGCGCGCTCGACCAGGCCCTTCGCCTCGGGGTCGCGGGGCCGGCAGAGGTGCACCTTGACCGCGAGGAGTCCGGCGAATGCGGCGAACTCGCTGGTCAGCCTGCCTCTGCCGACGCCCGGCTCGTTGTCCCAGACCAGCATCCTGGGAACGGCGCCCCAGCCGTCGGCGAGCAGGCGCCAGTGGCCGTCGATCAGGTCGCCGCTCTGCCGCGAGGGCAGCATCCGGGCGGTGATCACCCGGGAGTAGCCGGAGACGATGACCAGGACCGGCGGGCGCCCGCACTGCCCGTAGCCGAGCGGGACGTCGACCGGCGGGAACCACAGGTCGCACTGGGCGAGCTCACCGGGCTGGTAGACGGTTCTGGAGACCGGGTCGACCGGCAGGTAGGCGGGCCGCAGCTCTCGCACCCGTTCACGCAGGATCGTCAGCCCGCGGTCCCAGCCGATCCGTTCCGCGATCACCGTGACCGGCATCGTCGGCGTCAGTTTCAGCAGTTCCCGGATCGCCGGCTCCACCGCGTCGACCGCCGAGCCCTTCAACGGTCGCTGGTATTTCGGCGGCCGGTCCGAGGCCAGCGCCCGTGACACCGTGCCGCGAGAGATCCCCAGCTGCCGGGCAACGGCCCGGGCCGACAGGCCCTCCGCCCGGTGCAACCGGCGAATCTCGGCCCAGTCCTCCACGCGGATCACCCTCTCTTCCTCCTGACCTCCGAGCATTGAAGCCAGGATGATCAAGAGATCGCAGACCGGCCCGCTTTTGATCCGCCGTTCGTGGCCCTCGTTTCACCCGTTGCCGACA
>NZ_JBSGFD010000431.1:0-1950 GCF_053603215.1 Kitasatospora sp. NPDC004240
ACATGGCAGTGATCTTCACGGACAGGACGACGCAAAGATCACCACCAGTGGATCAAGCCATGAAGTTGATCAATTACCCAACACTTTCTCAGGCGGACCCGCCGCCGCCCCGCCGCCGCAGCAGCCAGAAACCGCCCACCGCGCCCAGCACCAGGGCCGCACCGCCCGCCAGCTCCGCCGGGTTCTCGGTGACCGAGCCGCCCAGACCGGTGCTCATCGCGCCGTGCGGGGACCCGGCCGCCCCGGACTGCCCGAGGGAGCCCGCCCACTCGCCCGCCGCCTCGCCCCACCCGCTGATGGACTGCCCGGCCGACGGGGCCGTCACCGTGGTCACCGAGACCGTGGTGGTGAAGGTGCCGCCGTCAGGGCAGGTGCCGTCGACCTTGCCGGCGCCGCTGTACTTGTCGGCCAGCCGGGCGGAGCCGCTGTGCTTGCCGTCCGGGCCCAGGGTGAGGGTGGCGGGGCCGCCCTCGAACGCCGGCGAGTTGGCCGTGATGGTCTTCGCGGCGGGCTTGTCGGACTTCTCGCAGGTGACCGTGACCGTCACGGTCTGGCCCGGTGCGGCCTGGGACGGGCTGACCGTGGCGGAACCGTCCTTGGCCTGCGCGGCGGGAGCCGTCAGGCCGGTCAGCAGCGTCGCGCCCAGCAGGGCGACGGCGGCCGTACGCGTGGGGCACATGCCGGAACCTCCGGGATTCTCGGGCGCGGTCGGGGACTCCGACGTCCACGTGATCGAACAACCACACCCGGTCAATCCACGACGCTAGGCACCCGTGCCGGGGCCGGCCACCGCTCTGAGCCGTTCGAGGGAGCGATCGTCACCGGGTGTGACCACGGCGGCGCCCCCGGGACGGCCGGGGGCACCGGGGGCGACGACCCGGGACGGGCTCAGAGGTCCAGGTCGACCACGACCGGGGCGTGGTCCGAGGTGCCCTTGCCCTTGCGGGCCTCGCGGTCGACGTAGCTGTCGGTGACCGCGTCGACGAAGGGCTTGTTGCCGAAGGTGAGGTCGATCCGCATGCCGCGGTTCTTGGGGAAGGCCAGCTGGCGGTAGTCCCAGTAGGTGTAGGGGCGGTCGTACTTGAGCGGGCGCGGCATGACGTCCTGGAGGCCCGCCTCGGCGAGGGCGGTGAGGGCGGCGCGCTCGTCCGGGGTGACGTGGGTCAGGCCCTCGAAGGCGGCGACGTCCCAGACGTCCTCGTCGGTGGGCGCGATGTTGAAGTCGCCGAGGACGGCGAAGGGGCGCGGGCCGGCGGCGTCCTCGGCGGCGACGTCGCGCAGCGTACGCAGCCACTCCAGCTTGTAGCGGTAGTGGGCGTGGTCGACCTCGCGGCCGTTGGGCACGTACACCGACCAGACCCGGACGGGCCCGCAGGTGGCGGCGACGGCGCGCGGCTCGACCTCGGGCAGCAGCGCGTCGTCGGCCTGGTAGCCGGGCTGGCCGGGCAGTCCGCGCACCACGTCGTCCAGGCCGATCCGGGAGACGACGGCGACGCCGTTCCAGCGGCCGGTGCCGTGCGCGGCGGTCTCGTAGCCGAGCGCGCGCACCTCCTCGAACGGGAAGGCGTCGGCGGCGCACTTGAGCTCCTGGAGGCAGAGCACGTCCGGCTTCGCGCTCTCCAGCCATTCCAGGAGCTTGGGCAGCCGCGCGCTGACGGAGTTGATGTTCCAGGTGGCGATGCGGACGGTCACGGCGGGCGGCCTTCCCGGTGGAGCGGACGGGGGTGGGCGCCGATGGCGACGCCCACCCCGAATCTACCGCCGGCCACCGACAGACCCGGCCCGCCGGCCGGACCGGTCGGCCCCCGGCCACCGACCGGCCACCGACCGAACAGCCCACCGGACAGCCTGCCGGACAGCCCACCGGACAGCCCGCCGGTCAGCCCGCCGGACGGACCACCGCGGCCGCCCCGCCGCCGCGGCGCAACGGCTGGCGGCCGCCGAGCCGTT
>NZ_JBSGFD010000432.1:0-1940 GCF_053603215.1 Kitasatospora sp. NPDC004240
CTCTGCGGTTGCGGCGCATCGCGTACGCGCCCACCCCGAGGCCGCCGAGCAGCAGGACGGCGCCGGAGGCCAGGCCGCCGCCGGACAGCGCCAGGCCGCCGCCGCCGGTGTGCACGCCGCCCTTCGGGGCCTTGCCCTCCTCGGCGGGGGCGTCCTTGGCCTTGCCCTCCTCGCCCGGGGCGCCCTTGGCCTGCTTCTCCTCCCAGGTCTTCTGGCCCTCGGGGCTGGCGGCCTTCTCCTGCTTCTCCTGCCAGGTGAGGTTCTTGCCCGAGTCGGTGCCGCCGTCGGCGTACGCGAGGGGGGCGCCGACCGTCAGGACGGCGGCGACGGCGGCTCCGGCGAGCAGGGTGCGTGCGGATCGCATGGGGGTTCCTTCCGGCGCTCGCTGCGGCTGCCGACACGTCATCGGCCAGGGGACTCACAGGTGCGCCTGATCCACCGTCAACCAGGGCGGCGGCTCCTGCCACCGGAGGGTGCCACGGCCGGGTCGCGCGGTGGGCCCTTCGGGTGGACTCCCGGGCGTGTTCACCCGGCTGCCGCAGCCGTCCGGGTGGTCCGGGATGACGGTGCGTCAGCCGTCCGGGGTGCCCTCCGGCATGTCGCCCCGGCCGGGTCCGCTTCCGGGGGTCCGCGCCGGGACGGCGACGGCACGGGACCGCCCCCGGCCGGCGGCCGGGGGCGGTCCCATCGGTGCGGTGGTGCGCGGCGGTCAGTTGAGACCGGCGCGCTCCCAGCGGTAGAACTCGTGCGCCATGGCGTCCTTGGGCTCCCGCCAGGTGGCCGGGTCGTACGCCTGGACGTAGGCGGTGAGCCGGTCGCTGACCCGGCGGAACTCCGGGTGCCCGGCCACCTGGGCGACGGCCGGGCCCGGCGGGCGGTCGGCCTCGATCAGATGCAGGTAGACGTCGCCGAACTGGAACAGGCTGCGGCCGGTGACGCCGATCAGGTGGGGCAGTTCGCCGCGGTCGGACTCGGCGAAGACGTCGGCGATGCCGCCGGCCGCGTCCGGCTTCATCCGGGCGACGATGAGTGCGCGGTGCATCCGGCTCACACCTCCGCGGCCTTCTTCTCGACCTTCTCGCGGATCAGCTGCATCTGGATGCGCGAGTTGCGGTTGATGTGGTTGACCATGCCGTCGTCGTCGACCGGCGCGGTCGGCTTCATCGCGAAGTCCTGCACCCAGCGCATCCGGGTGCCGGCCGGCACCTCGGAGTACTCCCAGCGGATCTCCATGAACTCGAACGGGCCGGGTTCGACCCGCCGGGCCCGCACCGCGAGCGAGGAGCGGTCGGTGGTGCGCTCGGAGACCCAGCTCCACACCTGGCCGTTCTCGTCCGGGTGCATGGTGAGCCGGAAGCGGACGCTGTCGCCGTCGCGTTCCAGCACCTCGACCGAGGCGTACTCGCTGAACAGCTGCGGCCAGTTCTCCAGGTCGTTGGTGATCTCCCAGACCAGGTCGAGCGGCGCGGCGATGACGATCTCGTTGTCGGTGTGTCCGGGCATCTCAGGCACCGGCCTTCGCGGCGAGGGAGGAGTTGACCAGCTCCAGGAACTCGGCCGGGGTGCGGGAGGACTCCGCGCCCGAGGTGACCTTCAGGCCGTGCCGGTTCTCCAGTTCGCCGACCACCCCGAGCAGGCCGAGGGAGTCGACCCCGAACTCGTCGAAGCTCGCCCCGGGCCGCTCCAGGTCGATCGGGTCGATGACGACGCCGGCCCGCGCCTGGATCAGGGTGGCCAGTTCGGAATAGCTGAGGTTGTTGCTCACGGGACGTTCTCCTAGTCGATCGGTAGCGAGGATCGGTTTCGAGGGTCGGTGTCGGTATCGGTGTCGGGGCGCTGCCGGGGTGTCGGGGACCGCCGGGGCTCCGGGCTGCTCCGGGCGGAGGGGGCGGCCCCGGGCCGGGGCCCCCGGGCGACGAGATCGGAAGAGCGTCGGGTGG
>NZ_JBSGFD010000433.1:0-1940 GCF_053603215.1 Kitasatospora sp. NPDC004240
GGGCTGCGGGCCGCGGTCGTGCGGTCGGCGGCCGACTGTCCGGTGCGCGTCGCGGCCGAGGTGTTGACCCGGCCCGCCCGGCGGCGTGGGAAGGTCCTGGAGGCCGCGATCTTCGAGGCGGCCCTCGACCAGCTCACCTCCGGCGGGTACGCACGGCTGACGATGGAAGGCGTCGCCAGTGCAGCCCGGACCGGAAAGGCCGCGCTCTACCGGCGCTGGGCCTCGAAAACCGAACTGGTCATCGACGCCTTGGACTCCACTCTGCCACGCCCCTCGGAGACCCCGGACCTCGGGTCCGCCCGTAGTGAATTGCTGCTGCTCATCACGCGTTTCACCAACTCCGTACACTCACGGGCGGGTAGCGCCATCCATGTGCTGATGGCCGAGCTCGACCATCAGCAGGCCGCGGTCTTCAAGGACTTCATCACCGCCCGGGTGCTCGAACCGACCACCGTCACCATCCTCGACATCCTGCGCCGGGGCGAGGAGCGCGGCGACGTCCGCCCGGGCGCGGCCAACCCGTTGGTCGCCGACGTGATCCCGGCCATGCTGCTCTACCGGGTCAAGGCCTGCGGTCAGGAGTCCATGGGGCCGGACTTCGCGGCCCAGCTGGTGAACGAGGTCATGGAGCCGATGATCCGGAACCACGGGGTCGCGGACTGAGGGGCGGGGGCGGGGCGGGTCTGGCTGAGGGGCGGGCCGGGCTGAGGAGCGACGGGCTGGGCTGGTGGGCCTGTGCGGGTCGGGGCGGGGCCGGAGGTGGGCAGGACCGGCGCCGTCCGGGGCGGGGCCTGCACCGGTCGGTGCAGGATCCGGAGCCGGTCGGGGGCGGGGTGGCCGGGGCTTAGGCTGGAGGTTGCCCCCAGCTGAACGGACACCGCGATGCCCATCGTCCCGCCGACGCACTCCGTCGAGCGCTCCCTGCGCCGGGCCGGCGCCCGGATCGTCGTCGGCCTCGACGAGGTGGGCCGCGGGGCCTGGGCCGGCCCGGTCACCGTCGGCGCGGCCGTCACCGGGCTGCGCCGACCGCCGGAGGGCCTGACCGACTCCAAGCTGCTCACCGAACTGCGCCGCGAGGCCCTGGCCCCGGTGCTGGCCGAGTGGGTCACCGCGTACGCGCTCGGCCACGCCTCCTCGCAGGAGTGTGACGAACTCGGCATGACGGCGGCCCTCCGGCTCGCCGCGGTACGGGCCCTGGAGGCGCTGCCGGTGGAGCCCGACGCGGTGATCCTCGACGGCAAGCACGACTACCTGGGCGGCCCCTGGCGGGTCCGGACCGTGATCAAGGGCGACCAGTCCTGCGTCTGCGTCTCCGCCGCGTCGGTGCTCGCCAAGGTCCACCGTGACGGCCTGATGGCCGAACTGGGTGAGGCGCACCCCGAGTACGGCTTCGCCGACAACGCGGGCTACCCGTCCCCGGTGCACCGCGCCGCGCTGGAGGAGCTCGGTCCGACCGAACAGCACCGGCTCTCCTGGGCGTTCATGGACGGGCTGCCGCGATGGCGTCACCTGAAGCGGGAGCGCGAAGCCGCGCCGGCCGACGAACAGCTGACACTGGGCTTCTGACGCAGGACCCCGCCGACAGAGGGCCCGTGGCGACAACGGGCTTCCGGTGCCGGGCTTCTGACGGTCGGTTTCTGGTGATCGGTCGGCTTTCGGGTGGGGGCGGGTACGGTTCGGGGTGCCCGATGGGTGGGGCGCCCGTGCGCATCCGACCGGCATTTGATAGATATCCGGGTATGCCTGTCTTCCCCGAGGAGCCGGAGATTCATAAGAGCCTCCCGGGCCCCGGCGTTCCCTTCCCCCGCGAGTCGGACGCACAAGCCCTTCGCACCCCCGCCGCCGGCAGCCCGGCCGCCACATCCACGACCACCGCCACCGCAGCCCCGGTGCCCGGCCAACGTCCCGCGCCGCCGCGCGCCGGCCGGCCGGGCCCGCCG
>NZ_JBSGFD010000434.1:0-1905 GCF_053603215.1 Kitasatospora sp. NPDC004240
CCGGGCCACCGCCCCGCTGGCCGCCGAGGCCGCGCCGTGGCTGGCCGCGCTGCGCGGGCACGGCCTGGCCGGGCAGGCGGCGCTGGACATGCTGCTGGCCCAGCGCGGCGGCGACGGCGCGGCCGCCTGGAAGGCCCGGGTGGAGCTCGGCAAGCTGCGCGAGCAGACCGCGCAGAGCCCGGCCACCGTGGGCGCCGGCGTGTTCGGACCGTTCATGGAGCGGGCCGTGCGGGCCGCCGACACCTGGGCGGGCGTGTCCGGCGGCAGCCTGACCGCGACCACCACGCTCGGCAGCGCCAACGACCACCTGCCGGCGTTGATGACCGACGGCTCGGCCGACACCTTCTACTGGAGCTCCACCCCGCCGCAGCCCGGCGACTCGGTGGGCCTGGACCTCGGCAGCGGCCGCCCGGTCGGCTCGGTCACCGTGCTGATGGGCTCGTGGGGCAGCGGTCCGGACGGCCTGAGCGCGGTGGACGACTACATCCGCGACGGCGTGCTGGAGTACACCACCGGCGAGGGCGGCTGGAAGCAGCTGGCCCAGGTGCGCAACCAGAAGTCGGTGACCGCGCCGCTGCCCACCGGCACCGTGGTCCGCTCGGTCCGGCTGCGGGCCGCCTCCGCGCAGAAGACCGCGGTGGCGGTGCGCGAGTTCAGCGTGACCGCGCCGGACGACACCCCGGCGAGCGTCACCGGCGGCCCGGCCGCCGCACCCGGTTCGTCCGCCGCCGCCGTCCTGGACGGCAACCCGGACACCGCCTACCGGGCGGCCACCGCGCCGACCGCCGCCGACGAGCCGCTCACCGTCGAGCTGGGCGTGGACCGCCCGCTGGACCGGCTCACCGTGCTCACCGACCCGAACGTGCGGGCCAGCGCCACCGTCTCGGTGCGCCGCCCGGACCGCACCTGGGTGGAGATCGGCACCGTCCAGCCCGGCTACAACGAGCTGCCCGCGGGCGGGCAGCCGGCCGGTGCCATCCGGCTGGCCTGGAAGCCCGGCGGGGAGCCGCCCGTGGTCAACCAGGTGATCCCCTGGTACGCGGACGCCCCGGTGGCCCGGCTCAGCCTCTCGGACGCCTCGCTGGACGTGGTGACCGGCGCCGCCGTGCCCGCGCAGACCCGCGCGGTGGTCGAGGCCGGCCGCCCCGAGGGCGTCAACGGGGAGCTGCGCACCGAGGTGCCGGCCGTCGCCAAGGGCCTGACCGTCACCCCGGCGGCCGGGGTCAGCGTGCCGCGCGGCAGCAAGGTGGGCGTGCCGCTGCTGGTCAGCGCGGCGCCCGGGACGCCGTCCGGGACGTACCAGGTGCCGGTGGTGTTCGCGGCCGGCACGACCACCGTGCGCCAGGTGCTCCAGGTCCACGTGGTGCCGCCGACCGGCGGGCCGGACCTCGCCACGGGCGCGCGGGCCACCTCCTCGGGCGACGAGACCTCGGCGTTCCCCGCCTCGGCGGTCGCCGACGGCGACCCGAAGACCCGCTGGTCCTCGCCGGCCCGGGACGACGCCTGGGTGCAGCTGGAGCTGCCGAAGGCCACGAACCTGGGCTCGGCGGTGCTGCACTGGCAGGCCGCGTACGCCTCCGCGTACCGGATCCAGACCTCGGCGGACGGGGTGACCTGGACGACGGTGGCGACCGTGGACGACGGCAAGGGCGGCAACGAGACGGTGCGCTTCGACGCGCCGGGCGCCAAGTACCTGCGGGTGCAGGGCGTCGCCCGGGCCACCAAGTACGGCTACTCGCTCTTCGGCGTGGAGCTCTACGGGGTCGCCGCCCCGGCCGCGCCGCCGGCGGCCCCGCCGGTCGCGCCCGTGCCGCCGGTCCCCACGCAGCCGTAGGACGCCCGTCGCCGTCCGGGCCGGGCCCGGGCGGACGGCGGGCCGCCGGCGCGGATGGGGCCGCCGCCGTC
>NZ_JBSGFD010000435.1:0-1789 GCF_053603215.1 Kitasatospora sp. NPDC004240
ACCTGGGCGGAGAGATAGAAAACGCGCAGGAGACGGCGATGGTAGCGGTGGGGGCCGGCGGCGGGCGCTCCTACGGCGGCGGGCACGGGTATGCGCGGACACCGCCGGGCGGTCCGCCGCCCGGCCGGTCGTCCAGCGTCGCTCCGCCCGGTCACGATCGGGATCCTAGGACCGCGGCCGACGCCCCGTCAGCCGCTCCGGTACATTGCCTGCGAGCGGCTCCCCCCGCCTTCGCCGACCGACGACAACGCGGCGTGGGGGCACCCCCGGCCGAAGGCTGGGGGAGAATCCGGCACAAAGCGACGTCCACGGACCATCCGGACTTCACCCGTGCGTAGCGATCGTTCACACCGCCCTGGAACCCTCGCTGTCATGAACGCCCAGCCTCCGTCCGCCCCCCAGGAACCGCGCTTCCCGCTCCCCCGGCGCCACCGCCGCGTCCTGGCCTGCGCGGCCGTCCTCGCCTCGATCGCCCTCGGCGCCCTCGGCGTCGGTGCCACCGTGGAGACCGTCCGCGACGACGACGCGACCGTGGCGACCGCCACCGGCAACCACTGATCCCCGCCGGCCCGCCGGCTACCTGCGGGAGTGCCGTCCGGTGCCCGGGGTCAGCTCCAGCGCGGGGGCGTAGCGGGCGGCCGGGGCCCGCAGCAGCCAGGACGGCGGGCGGACGGTGTTGGGCGTGATCAGGCCCATCCGGTGCAGCAGGTCGAGGGTGTCGCGGCGCAGCGCCGTACGGTCGGCGAGGTAGTCCCGGCCCGCCGGGAGGCCGTACTCGTCGGCGATGTCGCCGAGCATCCCGTCTATCAGCGCGTCCGGGACGGGGACGTCGGCGGCCGCGGGCTCGCCGGGCAGCGGACGCAGCTCCTCGACCAGGCGCTCGACCAGCAGCAGCGCGGCCCGGGTCAGGGTGCCGGTGGCCGGCGGCGCGAGGTCGGTGAGTTCGGCGGCCGGGTCGAGCAGGGCGACGCCCTCGGCCCGCAGCTCCGGCTCCAGGCCGAGGAACTCGGCGACGGCGGCCGGGTCGGTGTCCCGGTGCTCCCGGAGCCGCTCGCGCTGCTCCTCGGTGAGGTCGGCGGCCAGCACGGCCGGGGTCTCGGCGAGCCGGCGGCGGACGGCGATCGCGGGCCCGGCCTCGGCGGCCCGGCCGATCAGCTCGGCGGCGCAGTCGACGGCCAGCGCGGACGGCCCGGCCGGGACGGCGCGGGCGAGCTCCCGGTCGACGGTGAGCACGGCCCCGGTCGGCGCGGCCCCGGCGGGGGTCGTCGCGGGGTCGAGGAGTCCGGCCGGCAGACCGGCGAGCACCTGCCAGTCGGTGAGGACGGCCAGCGCGGCCGCCCGGTCGGCGGGGGTGGCGGCGAGGGCGTCCAGGCCGGCCAGCAGCCGGGCCAGCGGCAGCCGTTCCGGGGCGTCGACCAGCAGGGCCAGCGCGAGGGCGAGCTGGGCGTACCCGGCGGGGGTGAAGACCGCGCCGGTGGCCGGGTGCTGGAGGCGGCGGCCGCCGCCGGGCCCGAGGCCGGCCTTGCGCAGCCGGGCGTGCCAGGGTCCGACGACCAGGCGGTAGCCGAGCAGGGTGTCGAACCGCTCGACCAGCCAGTCGCGGTGACGCCGGATCAGCGGGAAGCCGTCGGCGTGCGGCCCCGCGGCGGTGACCAGCGGATGGGCCAGCAGCAGCCGGGCGGCGATCCGCCGTTCGGCGGCCTCGGCCGCGGTGGAGGCCTCGGCCCGGGCGCCGCCGGCGCCCTCCGCGGTCGCGCCGGGAAGGTCCCGCCCGGCGGGCCCGGCCGAC
>NZ_JBSGFD010000436.1:0-1751 GCF_053603215.1 Kitasatospora sp. NPDC004240
AGGCCGCGGCGTTGGGGTGCGTGCATCGCAAGGCGGAGGAGGGAGCCACTGCGGAGCATTGGCGACCGACGACAACGCGGCGAGGTGCGTGCCCCAACGCCGCGGACCCGGCAGTGATCCGCAAGACACGCCCTAGTCGGCCTTGCGGCGCTGGCGGCCGGTGCCGTAGTTGGAGCCGGACTTGGAGCCGCTGCCGGGCTTGGCGCGGCCCGAGGAGCGGCCGATGAAGCCGGCCGCCTGGTGGCGCTCGCCCTGGCCGCCGCCGTGCTGCTTGGGGCGGGGGCGGCGCGGGTTGCCGTTCATGTCGACGTCGGTCGGCAGGCCCGAACGCTTGCCGGGGCGGCGGCGCGGGGCGGCGGCCCTGCCCTCGGGCTTGGCCTCGGCGGGCGGGGTCACCACCGGCACGGCCAGGGTGACCGGCACGCCGCTGGGGGTGCGGGCACCGGTGATCCGGGTCAGCTCGGCGTCGCCCGGGCGGATCTTCGTGGTGGTCGGGCGGATGCCGGCCACCGTCATCAGCTTGCTGACCTCACGCCGCTGCTCGGGCAGCACCAGGGTGACCACGGTGCCGGACTCGCCGGCGCGGGCGGTGCGGCCGCCGCGGTGCAGGTAGTCCTTGTGGTCGATCGGCGGGTCGACGTTGACGACCAGGTCGAGGCCGTCGATGTGGATACCGCGGGCGGCCACGTTGGTGGCGATCAGCGCGGTGACGTGGCCGTCGCGGAACTGGTCGAGCACCCGGTTGCGCTGCGGCTGGGACTTGCCGCCGTGCAGGGCGGCGGCCTTCACGCCGTTGGCCAGCAGCTGCTTGGCGAGCCGGTCCGCGCCGTGCTTGGTGTGCACGAACATGATCACCCGGCCGTCGCGGGAGGCGATGTGGGCGGTGGCGGACGCCTTGTCGGTGGACTCCAGCTGGAGGACGTGGTGGTCCATGGTGGTCACCGCGCCGGCCGACGGGTCCACCGAGTGGGTGACCGGGTCGGTGAGGAAGCGCTTGACCAGCCGGTCGACGTTGCGGTCCAGGGTGGCGGAGAACAGCATCCGCTGCCCGCCCTCGGCGACCTGCTCCAGCAGCTTGGTGACCTGGGGCAGGAAGCCCATGTCGGCCATCTGGTCGGCCTCGTCGAGCACGGTGATCGCGACGTCCGACAGCCGGACGTCGCCGCGCCCGATCAGGTCGTCCAGCCGGCCCGGGGTGGCGACCAGCACCTCGGCGCCGCGGCGCACGGCGTTGGCCTGCCGGGTGATCGACATGCCGCCGACGACGGTGGCGATCCGCAGGTTGACCGCGGTGGCGTACGGGGTGAGCGCCTCGGTGACCTGCTGGGCCAGCTCGCGGGTGGGCACCAGCACCAGGGCCAGCGGGTGCCGCGCGTCGGCGCGGCGGCCGGCGGTGCGGGCGAGCAGCGGCAGGCCGAAGGCCAGGGTCTTGCCGGAGCCGGTGCGGCCCCGGCCGAGCACGTCACGGCCGGCGATCGAGTCGGGCAGCGTGGCCGCCTGGATCGGGAACGGCTCGGTGACGCCCTCGCGGGTCAGCGCGCTCAGGATGCCCTTGGGCAGCTCCAGCTCGGCGAAGCTCGCCGCCGGCGGACGGGGCGGGGTGCCCTCGACCACGGTGAAGTCGGCGGGCGCCTGCGCCACGGCCTCCTTGCGCGGCCCGGCGGCGCCGTGGCGCTCAAGCAGCGTGATGACGAGGTCATTAAGATCTTCCTGGAGCGTGAGACCAGCTCACTGAAGGCGCTGCGGCACCC
>NZ_JBSGFD010000437.1:0-1735 GCF_053603215.1 Kitasatospora sp. NPDC004240
GGGGGCTTGTATTTCAATTACTGCTTGCTCTTGTGGAGTTGGTGGGATGGTGGACCATGCCTGTGCGTCCGCCCGTCACCGCCTTACGGGCCAAGTTCGATCGGATCCTGCCTCATCTCGACGAGCGCCGTCGTCGGCTCTACCTGGCCAGCGAAGCCGCGGCGATCGGCCACGGCGGGATCGCCCTGGTAGCCGCCGCCTCCGGGAGCAGTGTCTCCACCGTCGCGCGTGGTGTGACCGAGCTGGCCGGAGACCCGCCGGTGGCGAGAAGGGTCCGGGCTGCGGGAGCCGGCCGCAAGCCGTTGACGGTCACCGACCCCGGCCTGGTGCCGGCGCTCGAGGCGCTGATCGAGCCTCACACCCGGGGTGATCCCGTCTCGCCGCTGCGATGGACCACCTTGTCGCTGCGGACCCTGGCCTCGACCCTCACGTCACAGGGCCACCCGGTCAGTGCCGCAACCGTCGGGCGTCTGCTGCACGGCCTGGGCTACAGCCTGCAGGGCACCGTCAAGACCACCGAAGGCGCCAGCCACCCGGACCGCGACGCCCAGTTCGCCCACCTGAACGCCACGGCCACCGCCTTCCTCGACGACCGGCAGCCGGTGATCAGCGTCGACACCAAGGCCAAGGAATGGCTCGGCAGCCGCGACCGTCCCGGCCGCACCTGGCGGCCGGGCAAGGACCCGATCAGGGTCGACTGCCACACCTTCACGACCAGCGACCAGCCGGTCGCCATCCCGTATGGGATCTACGACATCGCCACCAACACCGGCTGGGTCAACGTCGGGACCGACCACGACACCGCCGAGTTCGCGGTCGAGTCCATACGTCGCTGGTGGGAACGCCGCGGACGTGTGCATCATCCGAACGCCACCCGGTTGCTGATCACCGCTGACGCCGGCGGCTCCAACGATCCCCGTCGCTGGACCTGGAAGAAGCACCTGGCCGCCTTCGCCCTGGAGAGCGGCCTGGAGATCACGGTCTGCCACTTCCCGCCGGGCACGTCGAAGTGGAACAAGATCGAACACCGAATGTTCTGCCACATCACCGCAAACTGGCGCGGCCGACCGCTCACCAGCTACGAGGTCATCATCGAGACGATCGCCGCGACGACCACCCGGACCGGGCTGACCATCGGCGCCGAGCTGGACACCGGCAGCTACCCTCTTGGCTCAACGGTGACCGCCGCCGAGTTCCAGTCCCTGCCGATCACGCCCGACGCGTTCCACGGCGACTGGAACTACACCCTCGCCCCGTTCGGCCCCGACCGCCGGAGGCGCCGGCGGCCGCCCGGCGGATCGACCCCGGCCTGACCGCGATGCTCAGTGATCCGGCCCTGACCGGTATGCCGCGGGCCGACTTTGAGCGCCTGGTGGCAGTCTCCGAACCGTACTGGGACGCCCTCGCCGAGGCCGCCTTCCAGCGGCGCTTCCACCGTCCCCGCAGCTACCTCCACCCGCAGACCAGCAGCATCGACCACTACCACCGTCTCCTGGCAGCGCTGTTGCGCCGCCGCAAGGCGATCACCAGCACTCTCCTGGCCCAGCTGCTGGGCGTCACCCGCACCAACCTCTCCAACCAGTTCCAGGACGGCCACCGGCTCCTGGACCTGCACCGCATCGTCGTCACACCTCTGCCCGGATCGCCCGCCCGGACCCTCGAGCAGCTCCAAGCCCTTCTGCCCGAGTCCGCCGACAAGGGAGATCAAACCTGACAGTTATTCAGATACAAGCCC
>NZ_JBSGFD010000438.1:0-1649 GCF_053603215.1 Kitasatospora sp. NPDC004240
GCCCGCCCCCCGCCCGGGGGGCGTGCCAACAGCTAATGATGCCTCCCGCCGCGGGGGCGGGGGGGGGGGGGGGGGCGGGCCCCCCCCCCCCCCCCCGTCCGCAGTCCGTCAGTAGCGGTCCGTCGGTCGCGGCCCGTCAGAGCAGACGGGTCAGCCGGGAGGCGATGGACGGCGGGTTGAGGTCGGTCTGCAGGACGACCGGGACCTCCACCCGGCCCTCGCCCTGGCCGGCCCGGAGGACGCCGACCTGGGTGCCGGCCTTGGCGGTGTGGTTGGTGATCTTCACCGGGTCCAGGACGAGGGTGGCGGTGATGCCGGGGAACCCGGCGACCGTCACGTCCTTGGCGGCGATGACCGGCACCTTGCCGCCGAGCCCGTCGTCGACGTGGCCGACGACGTCGCCCTGCTTGGCCGGGGTCTGGCCGGTGAGGCCGTTCTGCGCGGCCGCGATCTGCTTGGCGCTGACGTTCTGCACGACCTTGAGGATGCCCTCGGTGGCGGTCGCGGGCTGGCCCATGGTGACGCCGAGGATCATGCGCTTGACGCCGCCGACGTCCTTGACCGCCGCCCACATCAGGCAGCCGCCCGCCGGGGTGCTGGAGCCGGTCTTGACGCCGAGGATGCCGTTCTTGGCGGAGATCAGGGTGTTGGTGTTGAAGACCTTCTGGCCGTTGAAGGTGGTGTCCGGGGTCGAGACGATCTGGCGGAAGATCTCGTTCTGCATCACCTGGCCGGCCAGCTTCAGCTGGTCCTTGGCGGTGCTCTTGGTGTCGGAGTTGAAGCCGGCCGGGTCTGCGTAGACGGTGTTGGTCATGCCGAGCTTGGCGGCGGTCTCGTTCATCTTCTTCACGAACGCCTCCTCCGAGCCGGAGTCCCAGCGGGCGAGCAGGCGGGCCACGTTGTTGGCCGACGGCAGCATCAGCATCTCCAGCGCCTCGTACTGGGTGAGCTGCTGGCCCTCGGTCAGGGTGACCTTGGACTCGTCGACGTTGTTGGACTCCTGGGCGGCCTGCTTGTCCACGGTGAGCTTCGGGCCCGGCTCGCCCTTCTTCAGTGGGTGGGCCTGGAGGATCAGGTAGGCGTTCATCACCTTGGTGACGCTGGCGATCGGGGCCGGCGTCTCCGGGCCGGAGCTGCCCAGGCTGCCGACGCCGACGACCTCGGCGGCGGACTGCCCCTTGGCAGGCCAGGCCAGGTCGAGCGGGGCGCCGGTGAACTCGTAGCGGCCCTGCGCGGTCATCCGCACCTGGGTGTCGGGCAGCGGGCGCAGCAGCTGCGCGGTCACGGCGGCACCGAGGATCACGCCCAGGAAGACGGTCCAGATGGTGATCCGCTTGAGCGCGCGCCGCAGCGGCGAGACCGGACGGGCGTTGAGCGCCGCCAGGACCTCCATCGCCTCCGAGGTCGACTCGGGGGCGACCGGCCCCGCGGCGGGGGCCGGCTCCGGTACGGGCATCGGCTTGGTGGCCGGCAGCGGCGCCCGGGTGGACAGCGGTTCCGTGGTGGCCTGCGGGTCCGAGGCCGCCGGGGCCGCCGGGGGCGCCGGGGGCGCCGGGGGCGCCGGTACGGGCAGCGGCTTCGGCGCGGGCAGCGGCGGTGCGGGCGGAACCGGCCGCGGGTCGGGCTCGGGAAGCGGCTTCGGCGCGGGA
>NZ_JBSGFD010000439.1:0-1594 GCF_053603215.1 Kitasatospora sp. NPDC004240
CACGGCGGGCTGCGCTGGATCCACGCCTTCACGAGTGAGGCCGAACTCGCCGCCTTCGCCCAGGCCAAGGGCCTGCCGCTGGAGGGGCTGCCCTATCTGACGGTCCTGGGCTCGCGGCTGCTGGACGTGGCCGTGCCCGCGCTCGGGGTGCCGGGCGGGATTGCCCTGGACGCGGCCGGTACGCAGGGCATGCTCTTCCCGCCGATGCGCGGGATCGTGCCGGACGCGCTCGCCCTGGACGGCCCCACAGGCCCGCCCGGTGCGGCGGGTGCGGTCGCGCAGTAGCGGGTGGGTGTAGGAGAGACGGTTGACCGGATACGGGGGGGCAGTGGGTGTGGCGGATTTCGAGGTCGATCCGGAGACGCTGAAGCTGGCGGAGAAGGGCATCAACGAGGCGATCGACGAGATGCAGAAGCTCGGCATCGCCGGCCTGGCCGAGAGCGGACGCGGCTTCACCGAGCTGGAACTGTCCGGCATGGACGCCGGTCACGGCCAGCTCAGCGCCGTCTTCGGCGAGTTCTGCGAACGCTGGTCCTGGGGCGTGCGCTCCCTGGTCCAGCAGGGCTCCGCCGTCGCCGGGCGCCTCGGCCTGGCCGCAGGCTTCTACCACGAGCAGGAGCAGTACGTCGACGGCCTGCTCAAGGGCACCGTCGCCGCCGCCATGGGCAACCCCCACCAGAGCGGCGAGCAGGCCGCCGGCAAGTCCTGGAACGAGATCTGGGGCGACAACCCCTACACCCAGCTCACCAACCCCGACTTCTCCGCCGCCTCCGCCGCCCAGTCCGGCGAGAACATCAAGAACGCCTGGAAGGACGCCGCCAAGAGCAAGCTCGAACAGCCCCAGGCCGTCGCAGGCTTCATCCAGGGCGCCGTCACCGGCGACAACCCGTGAGCGGTGGCCTGCTCGACCGCGCCCTGAGCGCCGGCGGGAAGTTCATCGACGTCAACGTCCAGGCCGGCGCCGGACTCCTCAAGGGCGGCGCGAGCGCGGTCGGCGGGCTGCTGGAGGAGGTCGGCCTCGACGGCGCCGCCCAGTCCGTGCGCGGCTGGGGCGACGACATGGCGGACACTGGTGGCCTGCAGGTCGGCGAGGCCGAGCTCGGCCGGAGCGACGACGTGCGCCACCTCCTGCACGGCGACCCGAAGCGGATCGGCGAGGTCGCCGCGCACCTGAAGAGGTTCCACGACGCGTTCGAGAAGACCGGCACCGCCCTGGCCCGCTTGGACCACGAGCACTGGAAGGGCGAGGCGGCGGAGGCCTTCCGGGCCACCTTCACCCCACAGCCCAAGGGCTGGCTGACCGCTGCCGACGCCTGCGGCAAGGCCGCCGCCGCGCTGGAGAACTACGCCCACACCGTGACCTGGGCCCGAGGCCAGGCCCAGGAGGCCGTGGAGCTGCGGAAGGCGGCGCAGAAGAAGCTGGATGCGGCCGTCGCGCAGTGGCGCGAGGACGCCCTGACCTACAACCTGCGCGCCAAGGCCTACAACGCCATGCCGGTCGATCAGCGCCCGGCCACCCCGCCGGCCCGGCCCGAGGACTTCACCAACCCGGTGGAGGGGGAGTTCAAGGCGGCGCAGGAGAAGCTGGACGCCG
>NZ_JBSGFD010000440.1:0-1592 GCF_053603215.1 Kitasatospora sp. NPDC004240
GGGATCGGTGGCAGCATGGAAGCCGGAAGGACGGATACGGTGGATCGGCGGAACGGCGGGGGAATGCCCGCCGGCTCGCCGTCCTGCTCGGCGGCCGCTCCGGCACCGGCGGCGGCACCCTGGCCAACCTGACCGAACTGCTGCCGCAGTGGCTCGCCACCGCCCGGACCCGCGGCTACCGGCCGCCCGCCGCGCTGGTCCCGGCCCTGCTGGACGGCGCCCGCGCCCGCAGCGAGCTGCGCGCCGACACGGTCGCGCTGACCGGTCCGCTCGGCCGCTGGCTCGCCGAACGGAACCCGGACTGGCGCTTCGTCCTGCGCACCGCCCCCGACAGTGCCGCGCCCGGCGGCACCGCGCCCGACAGCAGTGCATCCGACAGCAGCGCACCCGGCGGCCCCTCCACCTCCCCCGGCGCCGCAGCACCCGACGGCGCCGCCGCACCCGCCGGGGACCAGCTCTGGCACGAGGGCCTGTTCGCCGAGCGCGTCACCCATCTGACCCGGTTGCGCCGCTCCGACCCGGCCGCCGGGCTCGACCTGCTCCGCTCCACCTGGCCCACCGAGCGCGCCGAGGACCGGCTGCTCTTCCTGGACGCCCTCCAGGACGGCCTCTCCCCCGCGGACGAACCCTTCCTGGAGGCCGCGCTCACCGACCGCAGCAAGAACGTCCGCGCCACCGCCGCCGAGCTGCTCTCCACCCTGCCCGGCTCCGCCCTCGCCACCCGGATGGCCGAGCGCGCGCTGGCCGCCGTCCGGCTCTCGGAGCGCGGTACCCATCTGCTGGTCACCCCGCCCGCCGAGTGCGACGCCACCATGCAACGCGACGGCATAGCCCTGCGCTCCCCGACCGGCCGCGGCGAACGCGCCTGGTGGTTCGGCGAGATCGTGGCCGCCGCGCCGCTGCGGGTCTGGCGGGAGAGCACCGGACTGGCCCCCGAGGAGCTGCTGCGGCTACGGGTCGGCGACGCCATCGACGAGACCAGCAGCAGCTGGGCCGACGACCTGCGCGAGGCCTGGGCCCGGGCCGCCGTACGGCAGCACGACGCGGACTGGGCGCGGGCGCTGCTCGGCCCCGCGCCGCGCCCGCGCCGGGGCGGCAAGGCCCGGACCACCGGCGCGCCCGCCAAGCTGCTGTCGGTGCTGCCGGCCGAGGAGCGGGCGGGCTGGACGGCGGCGTTCATCGAGGCGCACGGCCTCGGCGAGGCGTTCCAGCTGCTGGGGGCCTGCGCCACGCCGTGGACGCCGCCGCTGTCGACGGCCGTGGTCGCGGCGCTGCGGCGGACGGCGGAGTCCGGCGCGTACCCGTGGAGCCACAGCGGGGTGCTCGGGATGACCGAGCGCGCGCTCGCCCCGGCCACCGCGCCCGATGTGGAGGCCCTGGTCGCCGCCACCGCGCCGGAGACCGCCTGGTCGGAGACCTTCGCCCGGCTGGCCGGCACGCTGCGCTTCCGCGAGGCGATGCTCGCCGAGCTGGAGGCCTGACCCGGCCCCCGCCGCGGGCGACCGACGGAACGGCCGCGGGCCGGCCGGGGGGGGGCCCCGCGCGCCCGCCGCCGGCGGGCTGGGGGGGGGGGCCGCAGCATGCCCCGCCCA
>NZ_JBSGFD010000441.1:0-1540 GCF_053603215.1 Kitasatospora sp. NPDC004240
ACGTCACCGGTGCGGTACATCCTCAGCCCACCGCCCGCCGAACCGAACGGGCAGGCGACGAACCGCCCCGCGGTCAGCCCCGGCCGGTTCAGGTAGCCGCGTGCCAGGCCTGCGCCCGCGACGTACAGCTCACCCGGCACACCCGGCGGCACCGGCCGCAGCCGCTCGTCCAGCACGTACACCCGGGTGTTCACGACCGGGCGACCGATCGGCGGCACACCCGATCCGGGCACGAGCGGGTCGCTCATCGTCGCGGCCACCGTCGTCTCGGTGGGGCCGTACGCGTTGACCATCCGCCGCCCCGGTGCCCAGCGCGCCACCAGCTCCGGCGGGCAGGCCTCACCACCCACCACCAGGGTGGCGGCGGTGGGCGCGGCATCGCCCAGCGCGGCCAGCGCCGAGGGCGGCAGGATCACATGGGTGACACCGAGCGCATCGTCGGTCAGCGCCTCCAGCGGGGTCCCGGCCGGGGCCAGGACCAACGTGGCCCCGGTCAGCAGGGCCGCGCACAGGTCCCAGAACGACGCGTCGAAGCTGGGCGAGGCGAACTGGAGCACCCGGCTGCCGGGCCCGACCGCCAGTCGTTCGACCTGGGTGGCGACCAGGCTCGCCACACCACCGTGGTCGACCACCACGCCCTTGGGGCGGCCGGTCGAGCCCGAGGTGTAGATCACGTACGCCGGATGCCGGACGTCGAGCGGCACTGCCGGATCACTCGCCGGGAATCCCTCCGCCTCCCGCACGAGCGCGGGATCGTCGATCACCACGACCGGCGCGGCGTCCTCCAGCATGAGGTCGATCCGCGACTGCGGGTACGCCGGGTCCACCGGAAGGTACGCGGCCCCGGCCTTGAGCGTGCCCAGGACGGCGACCACCCATTCGACGGAACGCGGCAGGACCACCGCCACCACCTGCTCCGGCGCCACCCCGCGTGCCATCAGCAGGTGCGCGAACCGGTTCGCCATGGAATCGAGTCGGCGGTACGTCCATTCGGCTCCATCGGCGCCGACGAGCGCGACGGCCTCCGGCGCCTCGGTGACCTGCGCCGCGAACAGGGCCGGCACACCGTGGTCCGGAACGTCCCGTACGGTCTCGGCGGTCCCGGCCGACAGGGCACGGCGCTCCTCCTCGCCGAGCACCTCGATCGCGCCGATCGGCCGCTGCGGGTCGGCGGCGGCCGCGGTCAGCAGCCTGATCCAACGGCTGAACAGCTGCTCGACGGTGTGCCGGCCGAACAGGTCGGTGCTGTACTCGACCATGCCGGTCAGGCCCGCCGGGGCGCCGTCCGGCCCGCGGTTCTCCGAAAGGCTGAAAGTCAGGTCGAGCCGCGAGGTCCCCGTCGGCACCGCGAGTCCGGAGATCTCCAGCCCGGGCAGGGCGAAGTCTGCGCCCGGTGCGTTCTGCACGGCCAGCATGGTCTGGAACAGCGGGTGGTAGGCCAGCGAGCGGGACGGGTTCAGCACCTCCACCAGGTGCTCGAACGGCACGTCCTGGTGCCCGTACGCGGCCAACGCCGTCTCCCGCACCCGACCCAGCAGCT
>NZ_JBSGFD010000442.1:0-1537 GCF_053603215.1 Kitasatospora sp. NPDC004240
AGCTGCTGGGTCGGGTGCGGGAGACGGCGTTGGCCGCGTACGGGCACCAGGACGTGCCGTTCGAGCACCTGGTGGAGGTGCTGAACCCGTCCCGCACGCTGGCCTACCACCCGCTGTTCCAGACGATCCTCGCCCTGCAGAACGCGCCGATGGGTGAGCTCCGCCTTCCCGGACTGCGGGCGACCGCCTTCGCGGTGCCCACCGGGACGGCCAAGTTCGACCTCGGCTTCAACCTGAGCGAGCGGTTCGGCCCCGACGGCAGCCCCGCCGGGATCGCCGGAGTCGTCGAGTACGCCACCGACCTCTTCGACCGGTCGACCGTCGCCGCACTGGCCGGGCGCCTGACACTGCTCCTGGAGGCGGCCGCGGCCGACCCGGAGCAGCCGATCGGCCGGATCGAGCTCCTCGACGCCGACGAGCGGCACCGGCTGCTGGAGCGCGGCAACGCGACCACCAGGGAGGTGGACACCGTCCCGGTGCCGGAGGCGTTCGCGGCGCAGGCCGCGGCGACACCGGATGCGACCGCCCTGGTCCGCGGTGACGAGAGGCTGACGTATCGTCAGCTCGACATCCTGGCCAACCGATTCGCGCACGCGCTGATCGCCCGGGGAATCGGCCCGGAGCAGATCGTGGCGGTGGCGCTGCCGCGGTCCGTGGAGTCGGTGGTGGCCGTCCTGGGCGTCCTGAAGGCCGGGGCCGCGTACCTTCCGGTGGACCCGGCCTACCCGGAGGCCCGGATCGCGTTCATGCTGGAGGACGCCTGCCCGGCCCTGATGGTCGACGACCCGGCGATGGTGGCCGACACCACCGGATGGCCGGAGACGGACCCGGGCGTCGCGCTCGACGTCCGGCATCCGGCGTACGTGATCTACACCTCGGGCTCGACCGGCCGGCCCAAGGGCGTGGTGGTCGGCCACGGCGGTGTGGCGAGCCTGGTCGCCGGGCAGATCGAACGGTTCGCGATCGAGCCCGACAGCCGGGTGCTCCAGTTCGCCTCGCCCAGCTTCGACGCCTCCGTGTCGGAGATCTACACCGCTCTGCTGCGCGGTGCGGCCCTGGTCCTGCCGTCCACGGCCGACCCGGTGGCCGCGCTGACCGACCCCGGGCTCGCGGTCACCCACGTGACCGTGCCGCCGTCCGTGCTGGCGGCCCTGCCCGAGGACGGGGTGACCGTGTCCACGCTGGTGGTCGCCGGTGAGGCCTGCCCGCCGGAGCTGGTGGCGCGCTGGGCACCGGGGCGGCGGATGGTCAACGCGTACGGCCCCACCGAGACGACGGTCTGCGCGACGATGAGCGACCCGCTCGTGCCCGGATCGGGTGTGCCGCCGATCGGCCGCCCGATCGCCAACACCCGGGTGTACGTGCTGGACGAGCGGCTGCGGCCGGTGCCGCCGGGTGTGCCGGGGGAGCTGTACGTCGCGGGCGCCGGCCTGGCGCGCGGTTACCTGAACCGGCCGGGGCTGACCGCGGGGCGGTTCGTCGCCTGCCCGTTCGGTTCGGCGGGCGGTGGGCTGAGGATGTACCGCACCGGTGACGT
>NZ_JBSGFD010000443.1:0-1527 GCF_053603215.1 Kitasatospora sp. NPDC004240
GCGGCGAGGGCCAGCGCGGCGCCGACGCCGCGCAGCGCGGCCCGCTCCAGCCACGGCGGCGGTGAGGCCGGCTTCGTCCCTGAGGGGCGGCCCGGCCGGGTGGCGCCCGGTGCGGGTGTGGTCGTCGGATCCGTGGTGCTCATCGGGCCCTTCCTCCGATCCGGCGGCGCAGCAGCGGGGCGAGCGCCAGGTCCAGCGTCTCGCCCGGGACGTAGCGGGCCACCGGGATGCCGCGGCCGCGCAGGGCCGAGCGCATCGCCTCGCGTTCGGCGTGCCACAGCCGGCGGGCGATGGCGTCGACCTCGTCGCCCGGTTCCACCGGCGGTTCGCCGGCCGGGACCTCCACCACGACGAGCGGGTTCCCGCGGTCGCGGACCTGGCCGAGCGCGTCCAGGATCCGCTGGTCGGCGAGCGAGGTGAAGGCGTACACCAGGGCGTGCCCGGGCAGCGCGGCGAGCGGCAGGCGGGGGAGTCCGGGGCCGCGGTGGCGGCGGTCCTGACGGACCTCCAGCACGCTCTCCACCATGCGGTAGAGCTGCCGGTCGCCGCTGCCCGCGGTGAGCCAGCGCAGCTGCCCGCCGATCGCGATCAGCCCGACCCGGTCGTGGCGGCGCAGGTAGGCACGGGTCAGCCCGGTGGCCGCGCGCAGCGTCTCGTCCAGGCTGGAGAGGCCGGTGGCGGCGTCGTGGAAGTCGGCGAGGGCGTCCAGCAGGACGACCGCGTCGGCGGTCCGCTCGGCGGCGAACTGGTTGATCTGGACGGCGTCCCGGCGGGTGGTCGACGGCCAGTGGATCCGCCGCTGCCGCTCGCCCGGCACGTGCGGGCGCACGCCGACCACCTCGACGCCGGTGCCCTCGTGGGCGGTGGTGTGCTCGCCGAGGCGCTCCGGCAGCCGGACCGGGATCGGGGTGAGCCGGGCGCCGCCCGGCACCGGGAAGACGTCGACCTCGCCGAGCTCGGTGCGCACCGTGCGGCGGGTCAGGCCGCCGGCGTCGTGGACCTCCAGGTCGACGGCGCCCAGGGTCCAGCGGCCCCAGCGCTCGGCGCGCAGCGAGAGGTCCACCCCGGTGGCGTGGACGGTCAGGGCGGTGAGGGCGACGCCGGGGCCGAGCGCGATGGTCGGGTCGAGCGCGCCGATCCGCCCGTCGTGCCGCACGGTGATCCGGACGACGACCGGCTCGTCCTCGAAGCAGCGGCGCGGTTCGGCGGTGTGCTCGGTGGCCAGCCGGGTCGGCCGGCTCGGCCCGGGGGCCGCCAGCGCGAGCAGCACGGCGGGGCCGGCCGCCAGTGCCAGCAGCCAGGCGTGGCCGGTGGCCAGGGCGGCGACGGCCGCCACGGCGGCCACGGCGATCAGCCGCCGGGTACGTTCGGTGGCCCGCCAGTGCGGGGACGGCGGGCTGCTCGGCAGGCCGGCCTCGGTGGCCCGGACGCTGCGGGCCACGATGCGCGCCACCACCGGGTCGGCGGGGGCGGCGGGGGAGCTCCGGCGGGCGGCGGGGCGGGCCTCGGCGCTGCCGGGCTCGCCCG
>NZ_JBSGFD010000444.1:0-1515 GCF_053603215.1 Kitasatospora sp. NPDC004240
CCGGACAGGCCGCAACCATGCAATGCCCCTGGGACCGGGGCGGGCAAGACCGGCGCCGGGCAAGGAGCCCTTTCAACCCGCCCACCGATCGGGTGACACGACCGGGCGCGACAGCTGAGCGGCCCACTGCGATCCAGCTGGCTGGAGACTCGTCAACCGCCGACCGCACGTCACCCGACAGAGTTCCCACTGAAAGAGCTCAAGGTCTTGCCGGATATCTTACCGCCCCTGCTCAGGAGACCCGGCAAGAGCCGCTCCACTGCGGACTCCACTCCACTGGAGTCCGGTTCGCTCCTGCAGAAGAGTCCATAGGGCCCCTCCTACGGAGTCTTCTCCACTCCGCAGAGGACTCCATAGGAGGGGTCAACCGATCCCGCTACACGCACTTGCGGATGGTCACCCGGCCGCCGTTCTTGGTCATCTCACTGGAGTGCGGCGCGAGACAGAGCCCCGTCCACTGGTTGGCGAAGGTGTAGGTACCGCTGATCTTGGTCGGGTTGACCGACCAGAGCTGGTTGCCCGAGTCCCAGCGGGTCTCGCAGCCCCACCACATGAGCTGGGTGTTCTGGCCGGGCGGGGTGCCGTTGTTGTAGGGGACTGTGAGGCAGTAGCCGTTGTTGTTGCGGATGGTGAAATAGCCGTTGCTCGCCTTGACGGCGTTCCATTTCTGCGCGGCCCCGCCGTCGCAGGTACGCTGCACCACGAGCCCGCCGTTGGGGACGGTGGGGCCGATGGCCAGGCACTTGCCGCTCAGCAGGTTCTTGTAGGGAGCCTTGCCGCCGGCCGACCACATGTCGTAGGTCTTGGTGGTCGGCGGGTCCTGCCCGCAGATGTCCCTCAGCTCCGTGTCGGTCATCTTGCGGCTCTGATACAACCAGGCGAAGGACCGGCTGGTGTCCGGCACCCGGACGACCGCGTTCTTGACGAGCTCGTTCTTGTTGCCGTCGTAGCGGGCATCGATGTCGACGACCGCCTCGATCAGCGGCTCCTTGACCTCGATCCAGCCGACGCTGCCCAGGGGGACCGCGGCGGTGTGCGTGTGGGTGTCGCTGGTGCTCCAGGTCCAGCTCCAACCGAGCTTGGGCCCGACGGAGGCCTCCCAGTCACCGAACTTCTTCTTCCCGCCGATGTCGAGGCCGAAGGAGAAGCTGGTGGAGGAGCTCTTGGTTCCGGCGACGCTCACGCTGCCGCTACTGGTGCAGCCGTAGGCGATGGGGCTCTTCCCACTGCCGAGCTTGTCGGGCATGGTGGCCTCGCCCCATACTTGCTTGCTGCTTTTGAAGGTGAGGTAGCACTCGGGGTCCCAGTAGATGATGTCCCCGGCCTGCGTGGGCCTCGGGTCGGCGCAGTCCTCGGCTACCTGCGCGGGCGACTTGGCCGCCGCGAACGCCGTCGGGGTCAGCGGGAAGTAGCTCATTATCAAGGCGAGCAACACGATCGTCTTCTTCACGTTCTTCACGAGGCGTGAGCTTAGGGATCATGAATGGCCGCTGAGGGAACGCCGTATGTATCTTA
>NZ_JBSGFD010000445.1:0-1491 GCF_053603215.1 Kitasatospora sp. NPDC004240
CGGTGGTTTGTTAAACCCGTAAGTAGAGATCGAGGGCTCGTCCGCTGGCCAATGAGGCGATGAGGGCTTGGAGTTCGGGCGGCGGGGGCGTGTTCGACCAGGCCTGCCAGTAGCGTTGCAGGGTGTGCCAGGGGTCGAGCCAGGCGCGGATCGCGCGGATGGCCCGGGGCCAGCTGGGCGGCTGGGGCTGGTGGGATGTGGGTGTGCCCCCTCTCTGGCCCGTCGGCGGTCTCGGGCGGCTGGGCCTGATCTCGTTGCTGCGTTGGGGACTCGTCCGCGAACCAGGCATCCCAACAGCACGAGAACGCGCAGTTCACGAGGGTCTGGTGGCAGCGGATCGCGACATCGGAGCGGACTTGGAAGTCGGCCCGGCCGAGTTCGTCCTTGATCTGTTTGTAGCTCTGCTCGATCCAGTGCCGCAGACCGTAGAGGCGGACGAGTTCGGCCAGGTCGGCGGGCGGGTGTGGGCTGTCGGCGGGCGGGTGTGAGCCGGGACGGGGCAGGTCGGTGGCCAGGTACCAGGTCGCCTTCTCGGGCAGGGTGCCCGGGTCGGCGGTGGCCACCACCAGGCGGGCCAATCCGTCCGGGCCCCAGCCTCCGAGGCGGGCGTCGGCGGCCCACCAGGTCTCGGTGTGCCCGTCGCGGAAGGTGCGGACAACCGGCGTCCAGTCGCCTGGGTGCGCGGGATCTGTCCAGGTCAGGGTGCGTGCTGCTTCGACGGGGGTGTGCGCTTGGTCCCTGTAGGCCCAGGTGCCGCGGCGGGGCTTGAGGGCCATGACGAACGGCAGGCCGGCCTCGCGCAGGGTGTGGCGGAACTCGTCGTGGTCGCCGTAGCCGCAGTCCGCCACCACCGCCCGGAAGAGGAACCCGGCCTGCTGGGCCTGGCCGGCCAGCTCGGTGGCGAGCTGGGGCCTGGTGCGGAAGTCGGGGTCGTTGCGCTTCCTCGGGAAGTGGTGCGCCGGGGTGCAGGGCCGGGCGTGCAGTGGGTAGTAGAGGCGCTCGTCGGCCCAGAGCGTGGTCACCGTGACGACGCCGTTGTCGGTCTTGCCGAGCCGGCCCAGCCACTGCCGCCCGACATGGGCGGTCGCGGTGCCGTCCTTACGGTCCCCGGAGTCGTCGATGACCAGCACGCCCTGGCCGTGCGGCGCGGTGGCCGGGTCCGCGAGCAACAGCTCCAGCCGGCGGGCGTTGACCTGCTCGAATTTCCAAGTCGACTCGGATAGGAAGAACTGCAGCCGCTGCACCGCCGGGTGCTGGGCACCGGTCACCGGCTCGGCCCCGGCCAGGGCCGTGAGCGTCTTGTTCCGATCCCGCGGCAGCAACAGGCCGGTCAGGCACTCCCGGAACCCACGCCGCTGGGCCGACGAGCGAAACAGATCGTCGAACCTCACCGCATACGCTTCCAGCGGACCAGGAGCCGGCGGACACGGCACGCGAGCGGTCATGACAGCACCCCCGAAGAAGTCTCTCCTCACCGATACTGCCGACCTG
>NZ_JBSGFD010000446.1:0-1473 GCF_053603215.1 Kitasatospora sp. NPDC004240
GGCGCGCCGGGCGGCGGCCGCGAGCCGGGGCGGGGCCGCGGGACAGGGACGGGCCCCGCTACAGCAGGTCCGGTGCCAGCAGGGCGCGGGTCTCGGTGAGGTCGAGGAGGTGGGCGACCTGCTCGCTCAGGGCGACCAGGCGCAGACCGCGGCCGGCGGCCACCGCCTCGCGGCGGGTGCGCAGCATGGCGTTGAGGCCGGCGCTGTCGCAGAAGGCGACCGCCGACAGGTCGAGGTCGAGGCCCGCCGGGCCGGCGCGCAGCGCGGCGATCAGCGCGCGTTCGAACTCCGGCGCGGACTCGTGGTCGATCTCCCCGGAGACCCGGGCCGTCACCCGGCCCCCGTCGGAGCCGGCGAGCTCGGCCCTCAGCCGCCCGTTGCCGGAGCTCACCTGCCACAGCTCCCGGTCGAGGGGCTCCCGCGGGCCCGTACGGGCGAGGTCGCGCGGGGTCGTACGGGCGTGGTCGCCGGGGGGCACGGCCCGGTCCTTCCGCCCCGGTGTGGTCGCTCGGCCCGGCATGTCCGCCTCCCTGGAGTCACTCCGGATGACCGCCATCACAGGAATTCTATCTCCGGTATCAGAAAACCGGAATCAGAACTCGTGGGAGCCCGTAGAATGGAGGGGTGCCGACCCCCAACGCGCCCCGCACCTCATGGACGTTCCTGACCAGCCACGCCCGCGTCCTGCTGCTCGTCGCCCGCGACCCCGCGATGCGGCTGCGCGACCTGGCCGAGGTCTGCGGGCTGACCGAGCGCGCGGTGCAGGCGATCGTCACCGACCTGGAGACCGCCGGGTACCTGCGCCGCACCCGGGAGGGCCGTCGCAACCACTACGAGGTGCTGGCCGGGACGACCTTCCGGCACCCGGCCGAGGCCGACCACGAGATCGCCGGCCTGCTGCGGCTGCTGTCCGACCCCGTCGGGCGCACGGACTGACCGGGCGCATGGACCGGCCCGGGCGCATGGACCGGCCCGGTCCGGGCAGACGCCTCCTCCTGCGGGCGGGCCGGTGGCCCCGCCGGCGGTGTCACACCCTCGTCCCGGAAGGCGGTCACCATGGTCAAGGTCTCCCTGCCGCTGGTCTCCGCGTCCGGCGGCCATCTGCTGATCCCGGCCGAGGAGGTCATCACGCTGCTGCGCCGGGTCACCGCCGACTGGGTGGACACCGCGGAGCAGGACGGCAGCTCGCTCGACCCGAGGACCGTCACCGTGCTGGCCACCATCCTCGTCGACCTCGCCGACCAGCTGGACGTCGAGTGCATCGCCCTCGCCTCGGAGGAGTCCGGGGAGAACGGCGACGGGCCCGTGCCGGACGGCTGAGCACGGCCGGCGGAAACCGCCGCCGCCGGGGCATTCAGCTGTTCACGCCGCGTGGGTAAGACCGACCGGCAATAGGGGGGTGGGTGAAGGAGCGGGTCGAGGGCCGAGTCCGGGCGGTGCCGACGAAGGAGCCATGGCGGAGCCCTGGTGACC
>NZ_JBSGFD010000447.1:0-1461 GCF_053603215.1 Kitasatospora sp. NPDC004240
TTGATGCTCCTATTGGCTGTCAAGCGGCGGTGAGCCAGTCGCGGTAGGCGTTGGCGAGGTTGTCGTCTCGGCGGATGCCGCGTTCGAGGGTGGAGATGACGGCTGGCCAGACCCCGAAATGACCGGCCACGGCGGTCAGGGTGATGTTCTTGGACTGTCGCAGGGGTCGTAGGTCGGCGATGCCGGGGACGGTGACCGTGGTGGTCAGGCAGCGGAAGATCTCCCGGGCGATCGCCCGTTTCAGGAGCCGGATGATCTCCTTCTTGGTCCGGCCCGCGGCCGTCTGCCGGGCCACGTATTCGCGGGTTCTCGGGTCGCTGGACATGCGGACCAGGGCGATGCGGTAGAGGGCGGCGTTGGCTGCCCGGTCGCCGCCTCGTGAGAGGCGGTGCCTGTTGGTTCGGCCGCTGGAGGCGGGGACCGGCGCGACCCCGCAGAGCGCGGCGAAGGCGGCCTCGGTCCGCAGGCGCTCGGGATTGCCCCCGGCGGTCACCAGCAGCTGGGCGGCCGTGTCGGGGCCGACGCCGTAGGCGGCCCGCAGGCCTGGGTTGTGGGCGTTGACCTCGGCATCGAGGGCTCTGGTCAGAGTGGTGTGCTCGGCGGTCAGTTCCTTGACGCGCCCGGCGAGGCTCTTGAGTGCGGTCAGGACCGCGACGTGGACCGCGTCCCCGGCCGGCCGCAGTCCGGCCAGGGCGTCGGTGCGGTTGGCGCCTTTGAGTCGCCCGAACTCGGCGCGGACGGCCTCGGGGGCGGTGATGAGGATCTGGCCGATCTGGTTGAGGGCGGCGGTGCGGGCCTTGACGGCGGAGCGGGCGGCGTTGTGCAGGGCGCGTATGCCGGCGACGGTGTCGTCCTTGGGGGCGTTGGAGGCCCGCCCGGACAGGGCGGCCCGGGCGGCGGCGTAGGCGTCGATGGGGTCGGACTTGCCGACGCGGCGGCGCTCGGCCCGGTCGGGCCGGTTGACCTCGACGACCCGGTGCCCGTGGGAGCGGGCGGCGCGGGTGAACCCGGCCCCGTAGGAGGACGTGCCCTCCACACCGATCGCGATCACGTGGCCGTGGGCGGTGAGGAAGGCCCGGGCGGCGGCGTAGCCAGCCGGGGTGGTGGCGAACTCGGCGTCGGCGAGGTGGCCGCCGTTGTCGCCGACGACTGCGACGTGGAGGGTGTCGGCGTGGGAGTCGACCCCGCCGAACACGGCCTGGTCTGCTGCGTCGTGGTCGTGCGCGAGGGGTGCTGTCATGCTGGTGATGCCTTCCCAACCGGAGGTCGGCCCGGCCGGGTGGAGCAGACAGGACATTGAAGGGGCTTCTGGACCAAGCTCCTATCAGGTCATGTTCCGCCCGGCCGGAGCCATGAGAACAGGTCCCGGCGGCCGGACAGAACAACGCGAAGACAGTCCAGCAGGACGTCAGTCAGTGGCAGAGCCACGACCACCGGAACCTGAGTATCAGCATCAATGTC
>NZ_JBSGFD010000448.1:0-1422 GCF_053603215.1 Kitasatospora sp. NPDC004240
CTAGTGTCTTGCACCGCAAATCACGAGGGTAAGTTGCTACCCTTTTCGGGTGTCACATCCTGGGCCTTCCGCCGTGTCGATCACGTTGTCCGAGGACGAGCGTGCCGAGTTGGTGCGTCGTGCTGCGGCGTGGGATCGGAGAGCTGCCGAGCGGGCCCGGATCATTCTGGCGTGTGCTGACGGCATGTCGAATGCCGCTGTTGCAGGGCATGTTGGTGTCCAGGCCAAGACGGCGGGCAAGTGGCGTCGTAAGTTCGCGGCCGAGGGGCTGGCCGGTCTGCAGGACGCGGGCCGGATCGGCCGGCCGAAGACCGATCTGGTCCTGAGCGATGCCGAACGGGACCAGTTGGTGCGCTGGGTGAGGCGGGCGAAGACCGCGCAGTATCTGGCCCTGCGGGCCAGGATCGTGCTGCGGTGTGCGGAGGGTGGGACCAACAAGCAGGCCGCGGTGGACCTGGGCATCGACGAGTCGACGGTGGAGCGCTGGCGGGCCCGCTTCATCGCCAAGCGCCTCGACGGTCTGCAGGACGAGCCCCGACCTGGCCGGCCGCCGTCGATCCTGCTCGACCAGGTCGAGGACGTCATTGCCGCGACCCTGGAGTCCACGCCGGGCAACGACACCCACTGGTCGCGGACCTCCATGGCCGCTCGCACCGGGCTGTCGAAGTCGACCATCGGGCGGATCTGGAAGAAGTTCGATCTCAAGCCCCACCTGCAGGACAGCTTCAAGCTGTCCACCGACCCGCAGTTCGTGGACAAGGTCGTCGACGTCGTCGGGCTCTACCACAACCCGCCCGAGCGGGCGGTCGTGCTCTGCGTCGACGAGAAGTCCCAGATCCAGGCGCTGGACCGCTCCCAGCCGGTGCTGCCGATGATGCCCGGCATGCCCGAGCGCCGCACCCACGACTACCTGCGGCACGGCATCACCAGCCTGTTCGCCGCCTTCAACATCGCCGACGGCACCGTCATCAGTGAACTCCACCGCCGTCACCGGGCGATCGAGTACAAGAAGTTCCTGGTCACGATAGACAAGGCCGTGCCGCGAGACCTCGACGTCCACGTGGTGTGCGACAACTACGCCACCCACAACACCGCCGAGATCCGCACCTGGCTCGCGAAGCACCCCCGCTTCCACGTCCACTTCACCCCGACCGGCTCATCCTGGATCAACCAGGTCGAGCGCTGGTTCGGCCTCCTCACCGACAAACTCCTCCGCCGCGGCGTCCACACCTCCGTCCAGGCCCTCGAGAACGACATCAGGGCCTGGATCTCGACCTGGAACGACAACCCTCGGCCTTTCACCTGGACCAAGACCGTTGACGAGATCCTCAAATCCCTCGCCGACTACCTCACCAAAATCAACCCGACAGGCCCGGCATCAGAGCAAAACTCACCCTCATGATTTACGGCGCAAGACACTAG
>NZ_JBSGFD010000449.1:0-1403 GCF_053603215.1 Kitasatospora sp. NPDC004240
GAACCGCGCCCGCTCGGGGCTACCGGGGCCGTTGGCCAGGGCCTTGCGGAACCACGGGTGCGCGCTGGAGCAGTGGTTGGGGACGACGTCCAGCAGCGCGAGCCGCAGCAGCCCTGGGTCCGGGGACGCCGCCGGGGCGTCAGGCCGGTCCGCGCGTACGGCGGCGTCGGCCGTCACGGTCCCCCGTCCCGCACCGTCCGACCTGCTCCCCGGCACCCGCGTGGCGCCGGCCGCGTACTCGTGCTGCTTCATGTCGTCGACCAGACTAGACGGTGCGCGCGGCCCCGGTGGCGGCAACCGGGGGGCCCGGCCGGGCACCCACAGGTCACCTCCGCCCCACCCACCCCTACGCGCCGGTAACAAAGCCTTCCACCGGGGCGCCGGCGTCGCCTAGGGTCTGTCCGTCGGGTCCTCGCCGGGTCCGCCGAAACCGAGAGACGGACCCTGGGTTCAACGAGTGGGCCCGCCCGACCCCCCGAAGGACACCGCCGCATGAGCATCCGTACGACCGCCCGCGCCGTTCTCTCCCGCCGGCTCGGCTCCGCCACCGGGCTGCTCACCGGCTACGCGGCCGCCTCGGCGGCCCATCTGGGCGCGATCCTGGCCGGCTCCGAGGTGCTGCGGCACGCCACCAAGCCGACCCTGATGCCGCTGCTCGCCGCGCACAGCGGGCTGGCCGCCGCGGCCCCGGCCGGCCGCGCGTCGGCCGGCCCGGCGGTGGCGGCGGGCTCCGGGGGCGCGCCGGGGCTGCTGGTGCCGGCGCTGGTGGCGAGCACCGGCGGGGACGTGCTGCTCCAGCTCGGCAACGACCCGGCCTTCCTGGCCGGCATGGGCTCCTTCGCCGCCGCGCACGTCTGCTACGTGACCATGTTCGTCCGGCAGGGGGCGCTCACCGACCGGCGGCGGACCGCGCTGGTGGCGGCCGCGTACGCGGCGGCCTGGGCGGCGATAATCGGTCAGCTCTGGCCGGACCTCGGCGACCTGCGGATCCCGGTGGCCGGCTACAGCCTGCTGCTCGCCGCCACCGCGGTCACCTCGGCGGGCCTGGGGCCGCGGACCGGCCTGGGCGGGGCGCTGTTCCTGCTCTCCGACACGCTGATCGCCACCAAGCTGGCGAAGTGGCGGCAGCTGCCGGGGCATCAGTTCTGGATCATGGCGACCTATCTGCTGGCCCAGTACCTGCTGGCCAGCGGCGCCCTGCGGGCCGGCTCCCGCGAACCGGCGACCGTGTGAGCCTGTGACCGTGTGAGCGACGAGGCGCCGCCGGACACCGTCCGGCGGCGCCTTCGCACCACGCCACTCCCCGGCCTCAGAAAGTGTTGGGTAATCGGATGATTACTGGTTCTTGAGGTCGTCGGCGAGGCGGCGGGCTGCTTCGGTCTCGATGGGGCCGCGCGGTTCAA
>NZ_JBSGFD010000450.1:0-1392 GCF_053603215.1 Kitasatospora sp. NPDC004240
GTTGGAGTACGTCGGGCGGGCGGACGAGCAGGTGAAGGTGCGCGGCTTCCGGGTCGAGCCCGGCGAGGTCGAGGCGGCCCTGGCCGAGCACCCGGCCGTTGCGCAGGCCGTGGTCATCGCCCGGGACGACCGCCTGATCGGCTACGTCGTCCCAAGCGCGGACGCGGTGCCCACACCGGCGGAGCTCCGCGGTCACCTGCTCGGCCGACTGCCCGAGTACCTGGTGCCGGCCGTCCTCGTGGTGCTGGCCGCGCTGCCCCTGACACCGAGCGGGAAGCTGGACCGTGCCGCTCTCCCGGTGCCGGACGTCACCGGCACCGGCGCCGGTGGTGGTCGCAGGCCACGGACCCCGCAGGAGCAGCTGCTCGCCGAACTCTTCGCCGAGGTGCTCGGCGTGAGCGAGGTCGGCGTGGACGACGGCTTCTTCGACCTGGGCGGGCACTCGCTGCTCGCCACCCGCCTGGTTGCTCGCATGCGTACGGTGCTGGGCGTCGAGGTCGGGCTGCGCACGCTCTTCGAGGCGCCGACCGTGGCCGGGCTGGCAGCACGGCTCGCCGAGGCCGGCCGGGCCCGACCGTCACTGGCCGGCCGCCCGCGGCCGCAGAGCGTCCCGCTGTCCTTCGCGCAGCGCCGGCTGTGGTTCCTCCATCGCATGGAGGGCGCCTCCGCCACCTACAACATCCCCCTGGCGCTGCGGCTCTCCGGGGCGCTGGACCGGGCGGCACTGGAGCAGGCGCTGGCCGACGTCTCGGCACGGCACGAGAGCCTCCGGACGGTCTTCCCCGACGTCGACGGCGTTCCCTGCCAGCAGGTCCTGGACCCGGCCGAGGCCCGGCCGCGGGTGCGGGTGACCGCGTCCGGGGAGGACGAGCTGGCGCAGCGGCTCACCGGGGCGGCCCGGCAGCCGTTCGACCTGGCGACGGAACCCCCGCTGCGGGCGGAGCTGTTCGCGCTCGCGCCCGAGGAGCACGTGCTGCTGCTGGTCGTGCACCACGTCGCGGGCGACGGCTGGTCCACGGGCCCGCTGGCGCGCGACCTGGCCGGGGCCTACGCGGCCAGGTGCCAGGATCGGGCGCCGGACTGGGCGGACCTGCCGGTGCAGTACGCCGACTACACCCTGTGGCAGCGGGAACTCCTGGGCGACCCGGCCGATCCGGACAGCCGGTTCGCCGAACAACTCGGCTACTGGACCGCGCAGTTGTCCGGTCTTCCGGATCGGCTCCCCTTGCCGGCCGACCGGCCGTGCCCGGCCGTCGCGAGCTACCGGGGTGACCAGCTCGGCCTGGAGCTGACACCTGAACTGCACGCTGCTCTGGTGGAGTTGGCGCGGAGGTCGGGTGCGAGCCTGTTCATGGTGCTGCAGGCGGGTCTGGCGGCGTTGTACTCGCGGTT
>NZ_JBSGFD010000451.1:0-1365 GCF_053603215.1 Kitasatospora sp. NPDC004240
ATTGATCACGTGAGGCCGAGGATTCGCAGGGGTCGGGTGTGGTCGCGGCCGGTGTGGCGGAGGGCAGCGGCGATGTTGGTGTGGCCGTTCTGGCGGAAGATGCCGATGGCGAGGTTGCGCAGGCCGGCCATGGTGCGGGGCAGGTGGCCGGTGCGGACTTTGGAGTCGTCCTCGCGGAAGGTCCGGTCTCGGACGTGGTGCAGGAGGTTCTCGATGCCCCAGTGGCCCCTGATCCAGGTGGCGAGCTGGACGGCGGTGGCGTCGTAGGTGTCCAGGCTAGTGATCAGGTAGACCCGTTCGATGGTGAGCTTCCCGGTCGAGCGGTCGCGGCGCCATCGGACGATCTGGATCGCCTGGCGGGCGCCGGGATAGTCGAGGTGGTGGAAGGCGGCGGTCTTGAGTCGGCGGATCTCGTCGCGGTGGTGGGCCCGGTCGCGGGTGCGGTGGTCCAGCGGGATGTCCGCCCAGGGCAGCGTTTTGACCTGGGCATACAGCCCGGGGTGGTTCTTTTTCACGATGGCCAGGTAGTGGGCGCCGCGCTCGCGGAGGTACGTGCCGTGGGCGTGCTGGGTGTGCAGGGCATCGCCGGTGATCACGGTGTCGCTCAGGTCGATGCTGTCCAGCAGCGGGGCGAAGGCGGGGATCTCGTTGCTTCTGGAGGCGACCTGCCGCTGGGCCAGGACCACGCCGTGGTGGTCCATTGCGGCCAGCAGCTGGATCGCGGTGCTCGTGACGGTGCGCGAGCCGCGGACCGTCTTGCCGTCGACCGCGATCGCCCGCGGCACCGGCTTCGCCGATCGCTCGGACTCGCTCGGGTGTACTCCTCTGGCCTGTAGGAATGCTCCGATGGCAGCGTCCAGAGCGTCGCCGTCCAGCCGCTGGAGCAGGCGCCGGACGGTCGCCGGGTGAGGGACGGGATGGACACCGGTGAGCGGCTCGGCCGGGAAGTCGAGGACCTCCAGGGCCGACTGCGGGGCGTCCGTTATCCACTCCCCGATCGCGATGAGGGAACGGGCACCGGCCAGCACGGCCGAAGCTGCCGCGCACAACAGGGGGAGCATCGGATACCGCCGCCCCCGCCGACTGCGTGGGTCGGGCACCCAGATCAGGAAGCGCCGCAGGTCAGCGGCATCCTGTCGGGTGACAGCGCGATTCTGGAGGGTCAGGTGTCCCAGCCCGGCGGGCATGGGCGATGATGTTCGGGCAGGCACGGTCTCGCTCGGTTCTCATGGGTCTCGACAACCACATGATCACCGGCACCGTGCCTGCACTGCGTTCCGGGGAACAACCATCCCCAGAACGAGACATGACATCACATCACAAGACCGGCGAACCGGACCGATCTCGAACATGCAATGCCCCTGG
>NZ_JBSGFD010000452.1:0-1355 GCF_053603215.1 Kitasatospora sp. NPDC004240
CAGCTCGCGGAACCGAGCGGCGATGGGGGCCGGCAGGTGGTCGCCGTCGAGGGCGGCGCCCACGCGGCGCTCTATCACCGGCTGGTGGCCCGAGGGCAGGACCCCGCGGCGCTGCCGCTGTGGGACTTTCACACCCCGACCTCGCTGTCCAAGCAGGAAGTGCCCTGCGGACAGTACGACCTGGGAATCCCTGGCCTGCCGTGGTGCCGGCGCTGCGGATGGGAAACCGGCGACCACGCACCCCAACCCGCGCCCACTCGTTGAGCACACCGAGCGTCCCGACCAGGGCGCGCGGTCATGCCCTGCCCCACACCGCCCGGCACGTACACCCCCACGGCGCCCGGACGCTGGCACGGCATCGACGCCCGGGGCGGCCGGCCGTACATGCTGGCCGCCCCGGCCCGCGGTCCCGCAACACGCTGAAGGTCGTCACCCCGCGGGCGCAGGGTAGCGGCCTTCTGTGCTGCTCAGAATCCGGGGTACTGGGGACCGTCGGGGGCGATGAACCGGGCGCCCATGTTGTCGTTCGGGTTGAGGTGGACCAGCGCGGTGAACCACGGCGCGGCCGCCTTCGGGTCGCGGCGACGCAGCAGTAGAGGATGCGGGGGGCGGGCCGGTTGTCCAGCTCGCCGTACAGCAGGAGGTCGCGGAACGGCCAGGGCAGGGACTGCTGGAGGACGCACACCCTGGCGCGGGCCCACTCCAGCGCGAGGTCCAGGTCGCCGGGCACCTCGTCGCCCTGGTCCCCGTCCTCGTCCTCGAAGCCGTCCTCGTCGCCCTGGTGGAGGCCGGCCACCTCGTAGGTGATGGTGGCGTAGGCGTCCAGGTCCCGCGGGTGCAGCCGGCGGGTTGCCGATTGTCACGGCTTTCTCGCACGCCGCGTCGTACTCGGTGCTGCTCTTCTCGTTTGGAGTCCGCACCCGGCTCAGGGCTACCGGACCCATCCAGCGGCCGTCAGAACGGCCACCCTGCTGCCTGATGCACGGCGGGTGACCGCGCCCTTGTGCCGCTGCTCTTCAGGAAGGGGTGGCGCTCTGGGCGAGGTTCTGTTCCAGGCGTTCGAGGGTGTGCAGGGTCTCGGTGCACTCGTCGGCGGTCAGGCCCGCGGTGACGAGGTCCTCGAGCCGGCTCCAGCTCTGCTCGACCTCGCGGCGCAGGGCGTGGCTGGCGGCGGTGGGCTCGATGAGCCAGGCGCGCTTGTCGGTGGGGGAGGGGCGGCGGCGGACGAAGCCGGCCTGTTCGAGGCGCTGGACGGTGCGGGTCATGGTGGCGGCGTCGGAGTCCAGCAGTCGTACGAGATCGGTCTGGCGCTGGGCGCCGAGCTCCCACAGGTGCATCATGACCAACTCCTGGCC
>NZ_JBSGFD010000453.1:0-1339 GCF_053603215.1 Kitasatospora sp. NPDC004240
CCGCGGAGACCACCACCGTGTGCGACACCCCGGGGGTGTTGTCCACGAAATTGGTGATCAGCCAGTTCAGGTTCTGTGCGGCCTGGCTCATCTGATTCAACTCAACGCTCCTGATGATCTGCGCCGTTGCCGTCTGTCCGGCCACCGAAACTATCGAATCCGGGCTGCTGGGCACCATGGTCGAATCCGTTCCGGCCACCCTGGCCGGCCCCGGGGCCCTGCTCGGCGCCCGCCCGGCGGCCCTGCTGGATGCCGCGGCGCAGGTTGGTCAGCCGGCCGCGCACCTCCTCGGGGGCGCGCGAGACCTGCGGACCGGTCAGCGGCGAGGCCTCGGCGGTGCCGGAGACCAGGTTGGCCTGCGGGGTGCGCCGGGGCAGACCCGACATGGTGACCCCGCTGGTCGAGGGCTCGCGGACCTGCTCGGCACGGCGCCAGCGCTCGTCGTTCGCGGACGGACGCCACGGCGCGTCGCCGTCCGGGCCCTGCTGCGGCTGTGCGTACTGCTGCTGGGGCGCCTGAGCCTGCTGCTGGGGCGCCTGGGCCTGCTGCTGCGGCGCCTGCCGGGCCTGCGGGGCCTGCTGCTGGATGCCGGGCGCGGTGGTGCCGGGACGCTGCGGCTGGTACGGCCGGGGCCGTGCCTGCTGCTGGCCCTGGCCCGCCGGGTCGAAGCCCGGGGCGCCCTGCGGGCCGCCGTCGGACGGACCGGTCGGCAGTGCCATCGGCTCCTGGCGGTACTGCTCCTGGCGCGCGGGCTCCTGGCGGACCGGCTCCGGACGCGCCGGGTTCGGCACGTCCGGCAGCACCGGCTCGACCAGGCCGAGGCCCAGCGGGTCACGCGGGTCGATCTGGCTGGCCTCGAAGCGCGGCCGGGCGAACTGCTCGGTGCTCTCGCCCGGCGCCGACTCGACCGCCGGCAGCTGCTGGGTCGGCAGCTGCGGGGCCTGCTGGGGGCGGTGCTGGGCCTGCTGCGGCACCTCCGGACGGCGCGGACCCTGCGGGCCCTGGCCGGCCGGGCCCTGGCCCTGCGGCTGGCGCCGCTGCGGCAGGCCCTCCTGCGGGTGGGCACCCGGACGGGCACCCTGCTGCGGGCCACCGGGGCGGCCGGGACGCTCGGCCCAGCCGTGCTGCGACTGCTCGCCGCCACGGGGGCCGGGGCCGCCCTGCGGGGCGGGACGCGGACCACCCGGGCCGGGCCGGCCCTGGGCGGGCTGACCGGGCTGCTGCTGACCGCCCTGCTGCTGGCCGGGCTGCTGCTGGCCGGGCTGGGGCTGGCCGGGCTGGGGCTGGCCGGGCTGGGGCCGGGCGCCGCGACGCGGCAGACCGCCCGCACCGGGACCGC
>NZ_JBSGFD010000454.1:0-1288 GCF_053603215.1 Kitasatospora sp. NPDC004240
CTGAGACCTGATGCCGAGCCGATTGTGGTGAAGTGGATGATCCTATGCTGTCGAGAAAAGCCTCTAGCGAGTTTCATGGCGGCCCGTACCCCAAACCGACTCAGGTGGTCAGGTAGAGAATACCGAGGCGTTCGGGTGAACTATGGTTAAGGAACTCGGCAAAATGCCCCCGTAACTTCGGGAGAAGGGGGGCCATTCCTGGTGACGAGTCTTGCACTCCGAGCTGGGGGTGGCCGCAGAGACCAGCGAGAAGCGACTGTTTACTAAAAACACAGGTCCGTGCGAAGCCGTAAGGCGATGTATACGGACTGACGCCTGCCCGGTGCTGGAACGTTAAGGGGACCGGTTAGCTTGGTTTCGACCAGGCGAAGCTGAGAACTTAAGCGCCAGTAAACGGCGGTGGTAACTATAACCATCCTAAGGTAGCGAAATTCCTTGTCGGGTAAGTTCCGACCTGCACGAATGGCGTAACGACTTCTCGACTGTCTCAACCATAGGCCCGGTGAAATTGCATTACGAGTAAAGATGCTCGTTTCGCGCAGCAGGACGGAAAGACCCCGGGACCTTTACTATAGCTTGATATTGGTGTTCGGTTCGGCTTGTGTAGGATAGGTGGGAGACTGTGAGACGGCAACGCCAGTTGTCGTGGAGTCGTCGTTGAAATACCACTCTGGTCGTGCTGGATGTCTAACCTGGGTCCGTGATCCGGATCAGGGACAGTGTCTGGTGGGTAGTTTAACTGGGGCGGTTGCCTCCTAAAGGGTAACGGAGGCGCCCAAAGGTTCCCTCAGCCTGGTTGGCAATCAGGTGTTGAGTGTAAGTGCACAAGGGAGCTTGACTGTGAGACTGACGGGTCGAGCAGGTACGAAAGTAGGGACTAGTGATCCGGCGGTGGCTTGTGGAAGCGCCGTCGCTCAACGGATAAAAGGTACCCCGGGGATAACAGGCTGATCTTCCCCAAGAGTCCATATCGACGGGATGGTTTGGCACCTCGATGTCGGCTCGTCGCATCCTGGGGCTGGAGTAGGTCCCAAGGGTTGGGCTGTTCGCCCATTAAAGCGGTACGCGAGCTGGGTTTAGAACGTCGTGAGACAGTTCGGTCCCTATCCGCTGTGCGCGTAGGAGTGTTGAGAAGGGCTGTCCCTAGTACGAGAGGACCGGGACGGACGAACCTCTGGTGTGCCAGTTGTCCTGCCAAGGGCATGGCTGGTTGGCTACGTTCGGGAGGGATAACCGCTGAAAGCATCTAAGCGGGAAGCCTGCTTCGAGATGAGCACTCCCACCTCCT
>NZ_JBSGFD010000455.1:0-1264 GCF_053603215.1 Kitasatospora sp. NPDC004240
AGCAGGAGTGCCTCACCCGGATCGGCGAGGTGTGGACCGACATGCGCCCGCTGAGCCTGCGCACCCGCATGGCCGCCGCCGCCAACTGAACCACCACCGACGCGTCCGGGGAGGCCGCCCGCCCGCCGAGGGCGACGACGGCCGCCCCGGACGGTGATGTCACCGCCAGCTACCCGCCCGAAGTGGAGCAAGTCGAAGTGTCAGGATCGCGGATCGATGCGAGCAGCCCCGTGCTGACCGGCGAGCTGTTCGCAGCCCAGGCGGCGGCCACGCCCACCGCGGTCGCGGTGGTGGTCGGTGATGTCGAGCTGACGTACGGGCAGGTGGCGGAGCGGGCCGCGCGTTTCGCGGGTCTGTTGCGGGCGGCGGGCGTCGGCCCGGAGGACGTGGTGGGGGTGTGTCTGCCGCGTGGGGCGGATCTGGTGCCGTTGCTGCACGGGGTGTGGCTGGCCGGGGCCGCGTACCTGCCGATCGACCCGGCGCTGCCGGGCGAGCGGATCGACTACATGCTGGCGGACTCGGGCGCGGCGGTGCTGGTCACCGTGAGCGGGCAGGCGGTGGACTTCGCGGGCACCAGGATCGACCTGGACACCGTAGACCTGGACGACGCGCCTGCGGTCGACGGGCCGGCGGCGGTGGCGGCGGAGCAGTTGGCGTACGTGTTGTACACGAGTGGGTCGACCGGGCGTCCCAAGGGCGTGATGATCGGGCACGGCGCGCTGCACAACCTGCTGGCCTCGATCCGTGACGACCTGGGCGCGCAGGGCCGCACGGTGTGGCTGGCGTCGACGTCGGTGTCGTTCGACATCTCGGGTCTGGAGCTGCACCTGCCGTTGATCACCGGCGGCCGGGTGGTCCTGGCCCAGGACCACGAGGCGAAGGACCCGGCGGCCCTGATCGACCTCATCGAGACCCACCGGATCACCCACGTACAGGCCACGCCCTCCGCCTGGCGGCTGCTGCTGGAGGCCGGCTTCGACGACTACACCGTCACCGCCCTCACCGGCGGCGAACCCCTCACCGCGCACCTGGCCGCCCAGCTGATCGAGACCACCCAGCGGGTCGTCAACGTCTACGGGCCGACCGAGACCACCATCTGGTCCAGCTACTGGGACGTCCCCGAGGAGCCGGAGACCATCGCCGTCGGCCACCCGCTGGCCAACACCGGCCTGTACGTGCTGGACGAGCGACTGCGGCAGCTGCCTCCCGGGGTGACCGGTCAGCTGTTCATCGACGGTCACGGCGTGGCCCGCGGCTACCTGGG
>NZ_JBSGFD010000457.1:0-1222 GCF_053603215.1 Kitasatospora sp. NPDC004240
TATGTCCGTTTCTGGTAGCGGCCTCGTCCGGGTTGGGTGAGGAAGCCTTGGCGGGTGAGGCGTCCGAGGCGGCTGCGGGTGATGTTGACGGACGCCTCGTCGGTGGGCATGCCGAGGAGTTCGTGCAGCTCGCGTGCCTGGAATATCTGGTCGGGGTGCTGATTGAAGGCATTCACGATGGCCTGGTAGGCGGTGTTCGTCTCGGGTGGTTCGGATTCGGCTCCTGCCGGCGTGACCTCCGCGATGATCTTTCGGGCGGTGGCCAGGTCCGTGAGCCGCGCTTCGGTCTCGGTCAGGTCGGCGGCGAGTTCTTCGATCCGGGCGCGTAGTTCTGCGGCCCGGGCGGCGGCCTCGTCCTGCCGGGTCTGGAGGTCTGCCAGGAGTTCGGCGACGTCCACGCGGCCAGTCCGAGGGTGTCGCGCCAGGCCGGGGCCGGTGTGGTGAGGCGGCGGGTCATGTTCGCGGTGGAGGCCCAGTAAACGCGTGAGGCGGAGGTGTCGGGCCGGTGGTCGCACTCGCGGGCGAGGCGCCGATGCAGCATCAAGGTGCCGTTCGTCTGCTCCACCACCCACCGTTTCGGCTGCGGGACGAAGCCCTTGCCCTGGTCGGCCGGGTTGCGGCGGACGACTTCGACGTCGATGTCCAGCAGTGCACCGTGGATGACGACCTCGTCCTTGAAGCCCTGGTCCACCAGGGCCTTCTCCAGACGCATCCCGCACCGTTCGGCGGCCTGGTCGAGCAGGGCGGTGCCGGCGGCGTTGTCGTGGGCGGAGGCGGCCAGGACGACGACACCGATGATCAGCCCCATGACGTCGACAGCCAGTCCCCGCTTGCGGCCCGACACCTTCTTGTTCGCGTCCAGTCCCGTCGTGGTCTTCGGAACACCGGCGGCCGCTCGGACGGACTGGGTGTCGATGATCACGAGGGACGGGTCCTCTAATCGGCGGGACCTCTCCCTCACCTGGCAGCGCAGGAGTTCCTGGATCCGCTGGTCGAGCCCGTCCTGGCGCCACAGGCCGAAGTAGTAGAACACCGCCGACCAGGGCGGCAGGTCATGGGGCAGGTAGCGCCACTGACAGCCCGTCCGGTTCTGGTAGAAGACCGCGTTCACGATCTCCCGCAGATCACAGGACCCCGGATCCCCGGTCGCCGATCGCGCCACCCGGTCCTGCTTCCAGGCCGTGATCATCGGCTCGATCAACGCCCACTGCTCGTCCGATAA
>NZ_JBSGFD010000458.1:0-1100 GCF_053603215.1 Kitasatospora sp. NPDC004240
CCCGGTGCGGCGTGGCCGCACCGGGCGCGGGGGTCAGTCCCGGGCGAGGCCGGAGGTGAGGCAGCCGTTGTCTGCGAAGTGGCTGAACTGGTGGAAGCCGGCGTCGGGTCGGCAGTACCGGGGGACGGGTGTGCCGAAGTAGTCCCGGCCGCCGTTGTCGGCGACGGGGACGCCGGCCCGGCGGGCCGGTGAGCCGGGGTGCAGGCGGTAGTCGGCGGCCGCGGTGCCGCCCGGGTTGAGCAGGCGCGGGTCCGCGGTGTTCTTCGCGGGGTCGACGGGCTCGTTGGCCGGGTGGTTGCCGTAGAAGGTGTTGCCGAGCCAGAGGAAGTCGGCGGGGTTGTACCTCGGGCCGGTGTAGCCGCCGGTGCCCAGGTTGTAGAAGATGTTGCCGCTCAGGACCATGGTGTCGGCGGCCGAGCGCTGCCAGACGATCGAAGTGGTCGATCCTTCGGGCAGGTAGACCGTGTTGTTGTACACGCGGGCGTCGTTGTCCCGGGTGACGTCGAAGATCCGGCCGCCGTCGTTGCGGCTGAGGTTGTAGCGCACCACGGTGTCGTTGGTGGTCGCGCCCGATCCGCAGCCGCCGCAGAAGAGCATGAAGCCGCCCTCGTTGTCGTGGCTGTGGTTGTACTGGAAGACGGCCCGGTTGTTGCCGTAGTCGGAGTCGAAGGACTGGCCGTCACCGTTGCCCGGCAGCTTGCGGACGTGGTGGACCTCGTTGTACTGGATCAGCGCGTCGTCGGAGTTGATCGGCCAGATACCGACGTTGGAGCCCATCGGGCGCATGGCGATGTCGTACACGTGGTTGTGCTCGATCAGGGCGTGGTCGGTGACCCGTGCGACGATGCCGTCGCCGCCGGTGTTGCTGATGGTGTTGCCGCGGAAGACCAGCCGGGTGTTCGCGCGCCAGTTGGGCGGGGTGACGTCGCAGCCGTCGGTCCTGCCGTACTGGGGGCGGCACATCCAGGTGGAGCGGTTGGTGAGGCCTTCGCGGTCGACGTTGGTGATGCGGGAGTTCTGGACGACGGCGTCGTCGAAGTTGGTCGGCGTGGTGGTGCCGGAGACGCGCAGCTGGATGCCGTTGGACCACTTGGTGGCGT
>NZ_JBSGFD010000459.1:0-1046 GCF_053603215.1 Kitasatospora sp. NPDC004240
CACGGGGAAACGCGCGGGGGCGGCCTTGGCCATCAGGCCGGAGCGGATCTTCATGTCGAGCGGGTTCACGGAGGCGGCCCGCACCCGGATCCGGACCTGGCCCGGGCCGGGCTCGGGCGGGGTGACCTCGGACAGTCGCAGCACCTCGGGCGCGCCGTACTCGGAGAAGGTGATCGCGTTGGACATCGGGAACTCCCGGGTGAAGGCGGATTCAGGATCGGACGGGGCGGCTCTTACTCACTGTGCGGTCGCGGAAGGGGCCGCACCGGTGGCCGCGCCGCTCAGGGGGTGAGAGTGGGGTAGTCGGTGTAGCCGCGGTGGTCGCCGCCGTAGAAGGTGGACGCATCCGGGGTGTTGAACGGGCCGCCGGCGGCGAGCCGGGCCGGCAGGTCGGGGTTGGCCAGGAACAGCGCCCCGTACGCGATCATGTCCGCGGTGCCGTCCTCGACCAGCGTCAGCTCCTCGGGGCCGGTGACCTCCGGGTGGGTGAAGGGGTTGAGGACGAACGTGCCGGGCCAGGCCTTGCGCAGCCGGGCGGTCAGGTCGCGGTTCGGGCCCTCCAGCAGGTGCAGGTAGGCCAGGTCCAGGCCGGCGAGCCGCTCCAGCAGCGTCTCGTACATCTCGGCCGGGTCGTCCTCGGCGATGTCGTTGTACGGGTTGCCGGGGGAGATCCGCAGGCCGACCCGGTGGGCGCCGATCGCCTCGGCCACGGCGCTCGTGACCTCGACGGCGAAGCGGATCCGGCCCTCGGTGTCACCGCCCCAGGCGTCGGTGCGCCGGTTGGTGTTGGGCGCGAGGAACTGGTGGATCAGGTAGCCGTTGGCGCCGTGGATCTCCACGCCGTCGAAGCCGGCCTCGATCGCGTTGCGGGCCGCGGCGGCGTAGTCGTCGACGGTCTGCCGGATGTCGGCCTCGCTCAGCTCCTTCGGCGTCACGTACTCCTTCGGCCCCTCGTGGGTGAAGACCCGGCCCCGGGCGGCCACCGCCGAGGGGGCCACCGGCTCCAGGCCGTCGGGCAGCAGGCTGGGGTGGCCGATCCGGCCGGT
>NZ_JBSGFD010000460.1:0-1032 GCF_053603215.1 Kitasatospora sp. NPDC004240
CTTCCGATCTGTCTTCCGCATGAACAACAACCCGGGTGGCTGGGTGGCCAGCGGGTCCGACCCCAATCCCTGGAACCCCCACTACCTCCGGGCCGGCCCCCACCGCCACGCAGGCTCCCGCCGCCGCGCCGGCCCCCGCCCCGGCCCCCACGGCCACGCCGGCACCGCAGCCCGTCCAGGTCGCCGTCCCGCAGAGCGCGCTCACCCGCCTCGGCCTCACCGCCGGCGCGCTGCCCGCCGAGGTCCGGCTGGACGACCGCTACGGCGGCGCGCCGCTGACCGTCCGCATCACCGGCGTCTACCGCGCCGCCGACCCCGCCGACCCGTACTGGCGGCTCGACCCGCTGGGCGGGCGCGAGATCCAGCTGGGCGGCTTCGCCACGTACGGGCCGCTGCTCGTCGACGACACCGTCTTCACCGCCGCCGGCCTGCCGCAGAACGGCCGTAACTGGCTGCTCGACGCCGACTTCGCGGGCCTGCGCCCCGACCGTACGGACGCCCTGCGCGAGGAGGCACCCGGCCTGTTCGAGCAACTGCGCGCGAGCGCCGGCCTGCAGGCCCGCAGCGACCTGCCCCAGCTGCTCGGCGAACTGCGTTCCGGCGCCCTCGTCGCCCGTTCCACCCTGCTGATCGGCGCCCTGCAGCTCGCCGTCCTCGCCGCCGCCGCACTGCTGCTGGTGGTCCACCTGATGGCCGCCCGGCAGGAGGACGAGAACGCGCTGCTGACCGCGCGCGGCGCCTCCCGGGGCCGGCTCGCGGCGTTCACCGCCACCGAGGCGCTGCTGCTCGCCCTGCCCGCGGCCCTGTTCGCGCCGCTGCTCACCCCTCCGCTGCTGCGCGCGCTCGGCAGCTTCGGCCCGCTCGCGCACGTACCGCTGGACACCGGTGTCAGCGCGGACCTGTGGCCCGTCGCCGCGGCCTGCGCCCTCGTCTGCGCCTCCTTGATGGTCAGGCGCAGTTCGCCGTCGCCGACGGTGCAGCGGCGGGCGGCCGGGTCGAGTCTGAGGTCGGCGAGGGTCAGGACGGGCGGGC
>NZ_JBSGFD010000461.1:0-1025 GCF_053603215.1 Kitasatospora sp. NPDC004240
CGCCGAACCCGGCCATGCACGACGAGTCCGCGGCCGACGGAGAACGCCGCGAGCTGCGCACCCGCGCCATCGCCCGCCACGCCGAGCTGTCGAAGAGTCCGGCCACCGTCCGCGCCGCCCGCGCGTGCTCGGCCGCGCCGTCGACGTCGCCGAGCGCCGCGCAGGCCTCCGCGGCCACCGGGTACAGCAGCGCCGTACAGCTGGGGCACTCGCCGTGCCGGGCGGCGGAGGCCGAGGCGGCCCGGGCGGCGCGGACGGCCTCGCCGGGCTCGCCGCGCTCCACCGCGTCGTAGGCCGCCGTGGCGTAGAGCCGCCCGAAGGCGTGCTGGGCGAGCGGCGAGACCTCGGCGGCGGCCATGCCCCGGCGCAGGCAGTCCGCGGCGGCCACGCTGTCGCCGCGGCCGGCCGCGTACTCGGCGAGCCGCTGCCAGGGCAGCGCGCTGGAGCGGCCGGCGAGCTCCTCGTGCAGGTGGGCGCTGCGTTCCAGGCAGCCGGGGGCCTCGTCCCACAGTCCGCGCAGCAGCAGCGACTCGCCGAGCAGGCACCAGGCGAAGGCCTCGGCGCGACGGGCGCCGCGGGCGATCGCCAGGTCCAGGGTGTGCCGGGCGTACTCCTCGACGCTGTCGCTCAGCCCGTCGCCGTACAGGTGGTACTGGCCCAGGCAGCAGTGGATGTCGAAGATCCGGGCGAGCGCGGTGTCCTCGCCCGCGGCGACGCCGTACCGCTCGATCTCGCGGCGCAGCCCCTCCCGCCAGGTGCCGCGGAAGTGGTGCACGATGGCCAGCGTCTCGTTGGCGGCCGCCACGTCCTCGGCGGTGCCGTGGTCCTCGGCCGCCTGCAGCCCGCCCTCCGCGGCGTGCTGCGCCTCCTCGTAACGGCCGGACTCCCAGAGCCAGTTGGCCCGTACGCCGAGCAGTCTGCCGGTCTCCTCTGCTCGGCGAAGTCGGCGGCGTCCACGCCACCGGCCTCGGCGCGGATGTTGATCAGGGCCTCGCGGGCGTCGTACTCGCCGGACAGGAGGGTAC